>JAEUIX010000260.1 GCA_016794945.1 Phycisphaerae bacterium | reverse complement strand
CGCCCGCCCGCGGCGCGGGCCGGTCACCGGCGACGTGCACGGCAAGCCCTACGTCATGTTCGACCTCACGCAGCAGCAGTTTGATGCTCTGGCGAAACTCACCGCCGCGCTCGGCGCGATCTTCCCCGATATGCCGCTGGACTGCCCCAGAGGCCCCGACGGCGCCCCGCGCACGACGGCGCTCTCGGCGCCGGAGTTGGCCGAGTTCCGCGGCGTGCTGGGGCACCTGCACGTCACGGGCGGAAAGATCGATCCCGGCCCCGCCTTCGACTGGGACGGGATCCTGACCGAGGCCCGGCGGCTTCAGCCCAGGGCCGCGACCGGCTCCGCGGTCGCTCCGGCCGGCGCCGCCGCCCGCTGACCGCGCGTCGCCCCGGCCCACGCAAGTCCGGCCCGCTCGCACAGCAGCCGGCTGGTGATCTGTGCCGACAGGAAGATGACCGGCAGCCCGCTCCCGGGGTGCGTGCCCCCGCCCACCAGCCAGACCCCCTGGCACCCCGGCAACTCGTGCCGCGGCCGCCGGTGCAGCATCTGGCCCAGGTTGTGCGCCAGGTTGAACGTCGCGCCGAATTGGATCCGTGATGCCGCCCAATCGTCGGGCGTCACTCGGCGCTCGGTGCGGATGTGCGGCTCGATGTCGAAACCGGCCAGCGACGCGATCCGGTCCAGCGCCCGCCGGCGCAGCGCACCGCCCTGGCCCGACCACTCGATCCCCGCCCGGCAATTGGCCGTCGGCACCAGCACGTACAGCGCGCTGTGGCCGCGTGGCGCGAGCGTGGGGTCCAGCGCCGATGGGTTGCAGACGTACAGCGACGGGTCGGGCGTGATGCGCCCCTGCTCGATGTCGGCGAGGTTCTGCTCGTAGGTCTCGCTGATGTAGATCGTGTGGTGCGGCAGGTCCACCGGCCGGTCCAGGCCCAGGTAGAGCATGTACGTGCTGCACGAGTACCGCGCCTTGTCGACGCGTGCATCGGACCAGTCCGGGCGCATCGCCGCCGGGACCAGGTTTTTCAGCGCCCAGGGCGCATCGGCGTTGAGCACGACGTGGTCGTGGGCGATCCTGCGCCCGCCGACGACCACGCCCGTCGCCCGGGTTCCTTCGAAGTCGATCGATTCCACCGGGCTTCCGCAGTGGATGCGCCCGCCCATCTCCGACAGGGCCGTCGCCATCGCCGTCAGCAGCGCGTTGCAGCCGCCCCGCGGGTGCCACACGCCGTACTCGTACTCGATGAACGGCAGGATGCTGAACAGGCTCGGGCAGGTGTACGGGCTCATGCCCAGGTACTTGCTCTGGAAGCTCATCGCCAGGCGCGAATACGGGCTGCGCAGCCGCGAGGTCAGGTACCCGTGCACCGACTTGGTCGGCCCCAGCCACGGCAAAGCGCGGACCATGTCCGCGTCCAGCAGGTCCAGGGCCGAGCGGAACGGCTTGCGCAGCACCGGCGTGAACACCTCGAGCTTGCGCCGGTTCTCCCGCATGATGCGCCGGAAGCCCTCGGCGTCGGCGGGCTCGATCGCCGCGATCCGCTCGGCCATCAGATCGACGTCCTGCGTGCAGTCGAGCCGGACCGGCTCCTGGCCCGCGCGACCCATCACCAGCCGGTACATCGGGTCCAGGCGCGTCAGCTCGGCGTAGTCGCTCAGCCGCCGTCCGCACGCCGCGAAGATCTCCTCCAGCACGAACGGCATCAGGAAGAACGTCGGTCCCCGGTCGAAGTGGTACGCGCCGCCGTCGGGCGCGTGATCCGTCAATCGCATCGTGCGCCCGCCGACGCGCGGCTCGGCTTCATACACATCCACGCGGCAGCCGCTGGCCGCCAGCAGCATCGCCGACGCCAGCCCGCCCGGCCCCGCACCCACCACCGCCACGGACGGCGAACCTGATTGTGCGACCATACGAAGTCCTTACGCACGTGGACGATTTGGACGAATTTCTCTAGCCCTACTATACTCGATCCAATGCGTTCCGGCTCTACCGCCGACATTCCGGGCCAACCAACCGCGACCGAGGGTGGGAACCTCCTCGCTGCGTGGTCGGACCTGCCCGGTCGGCTCGCATGGGTGCGGGCGTTCCGCCGGCTCGTTGCTACCCACCAGGACGAACTCGTGGCGCTCGTGGCCCAGGAAACCCACAAGCCCCCGTTCGAAGCCTTGACGGCCGACATCCTGCCGCTGCTGGTCAGTTGCCGCTGGCACGAACGTCGGGCGGCGGGGTTGCTGCGGCCCCGCCGGGTGCGGGGCAAGGGGTGGTTCGCCCCAGGTCAGCGGCACTGGGTCCACCGTGAGCCGGTCGGGCTCGTCGGCATCATCGCGACTTGGAACTACCCGCTGCAGTTGCTGGGCATCCAGCTCGTGCAGGCCCTGGTCGCCGGCAACCGGGTCGTCGTCAAGCCCAGCGAGCACGCACCCAATTCCCAGCAACGGCTCATGGAACTTGCGGTCGCGGCGGGGCTTCCGCACGGCGTGCTGCGGTGGACCGAGGCGACCCGCGACGCCGGCCCGCGCATGCTGGACCACGAACGGCCGGATCACGTGATCTTCACCGGGTCCACGCGGGTCGGGCGGCAGGTGGCCGCCTGGGCGGCGCAGAGCCTGACCCCGACGACGCTGGAACTGTCGGGCCACGACAGCGCCCTGGTGCTGGCCGACGCCGACCCCGCGCTGGCGGCACGGGCGATCTGGAATGGTGTCGTGATGAACGCCGGCCAGACCTGCATGGCTCCGCGCCGCGTGCTGGTCGATCGGTCCATCTACGACCGCTTCCTCGATGCGCTCGCCCCGCTGGCCGCGGGCGCCAGACCGCTGCGCCTGATCGACGATGCTCCGGCGGCGCGCTGCTGGGAGTTGGCCTCGTCGGCGCTCGCCGACGGCGCCCGCAGCCTCTCCGGAGTGCTGGAGCGTCCCGACGGCCCGTGGATCCGTCCCCTGGCGATGGTCGATTGTCCACCGAAGGCGGCGCTGGTCGACGGCGACCATTTCGGCCCCGTTGTCGCCGTTGTGCCCGTCTCCGGCCTGGAGGATGCGCTTCGCGTCCACCGCCGGGGCGGCCAGCACCTTTCGGCGAGCGTCTACACCCGCGACGTGGCCGCCGCACGGCACGCCGCGGCGGCGCTGGGCGCTTCCTACGTCACCATCAACGACACCGTGCTTCCCACGGTTCACCCCGCGACGGGCATCGGCGGGCGCGGGTTGTCGGGCTGGGGCGTGTCGCGCGGCGACGAGGGCCTCCTGGCCATGACGCGCGCGGTGACCATCAGCGCGACCTCGGCGCGGCTGCGCCTGCCGATGGGCACGCCCACGACGGCTTCTGCCGCGGCGTTGGCGAGATTGATCCGGCGCGTCTTCGGCGGCGGGCGGCCGCCGGGACCGGTCTCGGGCGCTTCGGCGCGCGCGAACGAAGAGACACAGACAGTGGTCCTGACCCGGGCGGCGCCCGGCGGAGCAGTGAACAAACCATGATCGCGAGCAAGTCTCAACTCAAGTCGGGTCGTACTAGCGTGGCGGTGATCGGCGGCGGCCTGGCCGGGCTGTCGGCGGCGTGCGAGCTGGCGTCCAGGGGCGCCAGGGTCACGCTGATCGAGAAGAACGCCCACCTCGGCGGCAAGATGAACGTGCTGACCGAGCAGGGCTTCTCGTTCGACATGGGCCCGACGATCATCACGATCCCCGACGTGCTGCGGGGCATCCTGACGCGGGCGGGCCGGCGCGTGGAGGATTACATCGACCTGCGCCGGCTCGACCCGCAGTGGCGCTGCTTCTACGACGACGGCACGGTCGTCGAGGCCCTGGAGCGCGTCGACGCCATGGCGGCCCAGCTCGACCGGCTCTTCCCCGGCAGCAACGCCGCCGAGGGCTACCGCCGGTTCATCGCCTACGCGCGTCGCATGTACCGCCTCAGCGAGAAGGTGTTCTTCTACAAGGACCTCGGCTCCGTCGGCGACATGATGCGGCTGGCCCCCATGCGCGACCCCGCCTTGCTCCGCGACGTGCTGGCCATGCGCATGCACTCCACCATGGCCGCAACCGCCCACAAGATGATCAAGGAGCCCCACCTCGCCCAGCTGGTCGAGCACTTCCTCCAGTACGTCGGGTCCTCGCCCTTCCTGGCGCCGGCCATTCTCTCGCTCATCGCCGCGGCCCAGGTGGACCACGGCGTGTGGTACCCCATGGGTGGAACCAGGATGGTGGCCCGATCGCTCGAACGCCTGCTCCGCGAGCACGACGCCGAGATCATCACCGGCGCCTCCGTCGCCCGCGTCAACGCCGCCGACGGGCGGGTGCGGTCACTCACGCTCGCCGACGGCCGGGTGATCGAGGCCGACGCCGTCGTGAGCAACTGCGATGTGCAGCGCACCCTGCGCGACCTCGACGGCTCGCCGGGCGCACTGGCCCGCCAGCGGAAGATCGCCGCCACCTACTCGCCCGCCTGCTCGGGCGTGGTGCTCTACCTCGGCCTGTCGCGCCAGTACGACCACCTGGCGCACCATAACTTCCTTTTCAGCCGCAACAGCCGCAGCGAGTTCGGCGACATCTACCACAAGGGCGTCCCCGCCGCGGACCCGACGCTCTATCTGGCCGTGCCCTCGCGCACCGATCCCGGCCAGGCGCCCCCCGGCTGCGAAGCGCTGTACGTGCTCATCCACACGCCCTACCTGCGCCCCGGCCAGCGGTGGGAGGGGTCCGGCGGCCTCATGGAGCAATACCGCCCCGTCGTCATGGACAAGCTGCGCAGGCACGGCATGAGCGACATCGACCGGCACATCGTCGTCGAGCGCCACCTGCACCCCGGCCTGATCGACCAGTGGTACAACGCCGAGGGCGGCGCGATCTACGGCCTGGCGTCGCACGGCCGCCTCGCGGGCGGGTTCAAGCCGCGCAACCGCTCGAAGGTGTACCCCAACCTCTACTTCGCCGGCGGCTCGGCCAACCCCGGTCCGGGTGTTCCGATGGTGCTCATGAGCGGCGTCACCGCCGCCAACAGCGTCGCCGAGGACTTCGGCCTCGGCGCGCACGGCTCGGTCCCCGGGGCCCAGATCGAGGCCAAGCCCGGAGCGATGGCCGGCGTCTAGCGCCGCCGTCAGGGCGCGTTGGTTCGGAGCTTTCCGTGCGTAATCCGGCGTTTCAACACGAAGCAATCTGGCCAGCCGCCCCCAGCGACCGGGTGATCGGCGCGTTCGGCTGGTGGCTGCGCCGGATGTTCCGCAAGTCGTTCGCCGGCGTCTGGGTGGCACGCGGCGTCGCCCCGGAATTGCGTGCCGTCGACGCGCACCACGGGCCGGCGATCGTGCTGATGAACCACGCTTCGTGGTGGGACCCGCTGGTCGGGCTGATGCTGGCCCGCGAGCTCACGCCCCGACGCCGGCTGCTGGCCCCCATGGAGCTCGATCAACTCAAGAAGTTCGGCTTCTTCCGGCGCCTGGGGGTATTCGGCCTCGACCCCGACCGGGCCGACGCGCTCGACGCCATGGTCTCGTACGTCCGGGCGACATTCGAAGCCGATCCGCGGACCGCGTTCTGGATCACCCCCCAGGGCCAGTTCACCGATCCCAGGACGCCCATCCGCCTGCGCCCCGGAGCCGCCACGCTCGCGGCGCGAACGCCCACGCCCCACGGGGTCCGCGTCGTCTGCGTCGCCGTCGAGTACGCCTTCTGGACCGACCAGAAGCCCGAGGTCTTCCTGCGCTTCGCCGGCGTGTCCGCCCCCGAAACGCCCACCACCGCCGGCTGGACCCGCGCCATGACCCACGCCATGCAGGCCAACGCCGATGCGCTCGCGGCGCTCGTCGTCGCCCGCGACCACGCGGCGTTCGAGCCCGTTCTGGCCGCACGCCGGGGCGGCGTCAACCCGCTGTACGACGCCTGGCTCCGCCTGCGGGGCCGCTCCGGCCGCATCGAGGGCGTCCGGCGAACCCCCGCGCCCGCGACCGCCCGCGTCGGAGCCAGACCGTGACCGCCCTGGCTTGGGTGCTCGTCGTCTCGTGCGGGTTGGCGGCGCTCGCGCTGGCGATGACACTGTGGAACCTCGCGCTCTACCGCCGACCCGGCGATGCCCCCGCGCCCGCAGGCGCTTCCGTTTCGATCTGCATCCCCGCCCGGAACGAACAGGACAACCTCGAGGCCTGCATCCGTTCACTGCTGGCTCAGACGCACCGCAACATCGAGGTCCTGGTCTACAACGACCATTCCACGGATCGCACAGGGGAGATCCTCTCACGACTCGCCGCCGAGGACCCGCGCGTTCGCGCCGTGCCCGTTGAGGACCTTCCCGAGGGTTGGAACGGCAAGCAGTTCGCCTGCGATCGCGCCGGTCGCGCCGCCCGATCCGACTGGCTGCTCTTCACCGACGCCGACGTCCGCTTCGGCCCCGCGTGCATCGAGCGCACGCTGGCCGCCGCGGCCTCCGCCCGCGCCGACCTGGTCTCCACCTTCCCGCGTCAGATCACCGGCAGCCTCGGCGAGGCCCTGGTCATCCCGATGATCCACGTCATCCTGCTGTCGTTCCTGCCGCTGGCGCGCATGCGCTCCAGCGGTGACCCCGCCGCCAGCGCCGGCTGCGGGCAGTTCCTGTTCGTGCGGCGCGAGGCCTGGCTCGCCGCCGGCGGCCACGGCCAGTTCCGCAACTCCATGCACGACGGCATCATGATGCCGCGGACCCTTCGGCGCGCCGGCTTCCGCACCGACCTCTTCGACGGCACCGTCGACGTTTCCTGCCGCATGTACCGGGGTCTCGCCGCCACATGGCGCGGCTTTGCCAAGAACGCATACGAAGGCCTCGGCTCCCTCGGCCTGCTCGTGTTCCTCACGATCTTCAACGCGACGGCGTACCTCATGCCCCCGGCGGTGCTGCTGCTCTGGGGGTTCGGGTCAGACATCGACCGAACCGCGGCCGCCGGCGCGGGCATCGCTCTCGCGATTGCCCTGGCGCACCGCTTCATCCTCGCCGTCCGATTCCGCCAGTCCGTCGCTTCGGCGCTGCTCCACCCGCTGGGCGTTGCCCTCATGACCGCCATCCAGTGGCGGAGCTGGTACCTCGCCCTCACAGGCCGGCGCACCTGGCGCGGACGCGTCCACTCCGCCCCCAGCGCGGCATAGCCCCGCGCCGCACCCCAGGCCCGCCGACGTCAGCCCCGAGCGCCGGGCCTGATGCGCACGTCCAGCACTTCGCCCTGCACGCGCTGCGTGCCGCCGTAGTCATTGATCGTCGGGCGAACGACCGCGTCCACGCGGATGCCCGTTGCCAGCCGCGACACCCATTCGCCCCGCCCCCACGCCACGCACGACAGCGGGCGCGAGCTCTGCCCCAGCGCCAGCCGCAGGTGCGCCCCCTGAGCGCCCATCGACTGCGCCGACCCCACCGCGGCGTTTTCGATCAGCACCGCCACAGACGGGTTGCCGCGCCCGCACGGCTCCAGCCGCTCCAGCGTCTTGACGAACGGCAGGCTCAATTCGTTCACCGCCGCCGGCGCGTCGACCTCCACCCGACCCATCAGGTCCTCGGGCCGGATCGCTGCGTTTGCCTGCTCGGTGAACGCTTCCACGAACGCGCCGAGCTTCGCGCCGCCGACCGAAAGACCCGCCGCCATGTCGTGCCCGCCGAACCGCTCCAGCAGCGGGGCGCACCGCTCCAGCGCCCCGTGCAGGTTGAACCCGTCGACGCTCCGCCCCGACCCCTGGCACGAATCGCCCACCCGCTGCATCAGAATCGCCGGGCGGCTGTACTTCTCGACCAGCCGCGAGCAGACGATTCCCACGACGCCCTTGTGCCAGCGCTCGTCGGCCAGCACGATGGCGCGCCGGTCCGGGCCGGTCATGCCCGCCGCCTCCGCCGCGGCGCACGCCTGCTCGAAGATCTCTCGCTCGGTCGAGCGTCGTTCCGTGTTGGCGGCCTCCAGCGCCGCGGCGATCTCCGTGGCCCGCTGTCCGGCGGCGGTCGTGAACAGTTCGACCGCCTCGCGCGCGTGGCCCAGCCGCCCGATGGCGTTGAGGCGCGGCCCGAGTTTGAACCCGACGTCCCAGGTGCTGATCTTCTCCGCATCGTCCAGGCGGGCCTGTTCGATCAGCGCCCGCAGGCCCCGCACCGGGCTCGTGCGCACGCGCTCCAGCCCGAACCGCGCCATCACCCGGTTCTCGCCCACCAATGGCACGATGTCGGCGATCGCCCCGAGCGCCGCGAACGCCAGCAGGTCGATCAGCAGTCCCCGGTGCGCCGCGCTGGCCCGGCCGCCGTTGCCCTCGGCCAGCGTCGCCAGCCGCCAGGCCAGTTTGAACGCCACCCCGGCGCCGCACAGGTGAGGGAACGGGTACGCCGAATCGGGCCGGCACGGGTGCACCACCGCGTAGGCCCGAGGAAGCTCTTCCAACGTCTTCGGCGGGTTGTGGTGGTCGGTGATGATCAGGTCCACGCCCGCCGCCCGCGCCGCCTCGGCCGGCTCGGTCGCCGTCACGCCGCAGTCCACCGACACGATCAGGTGCGCCCCTTCGGCCGCCAGAGTT
>JAEUIX010000242.1 GCA_016794945.1 Phycisphaerae bacterium | reverse complement strand
GTCGCAATTGGCGACGTACATCAGCCCCGCGCCTTCGATCGGGGAGTATTCCGGAGGCCCTTCGGTGACGATCAGTTCGGCCGGCCGCGTGGAAACGAAGACCTCCGGCGCGCGGCCGAGCACGCGTGCCGGCACGGCGGCTCGGGCGTCGGCCCAGTTGGCGTCGTCGGGCAGCCGCGCCATATCGGCGGGGAGGCGGTCGGTCGCGGACCAGTGCCCACGGAGCACGTCCTGGGTGGTGAGCCACGACTGCCCGTGGAGCAGGAAGTACCGCGAGGCGGCGGGGTCAAAGATCACGTCCCAGTTGGTGTTGACGGCGAACATGAGCGACGTGCCCGGGATCGGCTTGAGCCGGACGGGGCCGGCGAATGAGACCAGGATGGCTTCGCGCTCGCTGTGGAAGATGGTGGGCGGCGCGGTGTTCACGGGCACGGGCCTGGCGGCCTGAGCGCCCACGCGATACGCCAGCACACGGTCGAGCGAGACCTCCAGCGACGACTTCCTGGGGACGACTTCGCGCACGATCGCCCGCAGGGCCGTTTCGTCGGCCTCCGGGACGCCGGGGAACCGCACCTCGGCCTCGGGCTCGGTCAGCAGAACCTGGCGTTCCTGGGCGTCGACGAGCGTCCGCGCCGCGACCTCCAGCACGCCCCAACGCACCGGCGCGCCCTTGGCGGGCGTCACCGCGAGCGCACAGCGGAACCGGATGCGTGCATAATCCTCCCACGCGTCGACCTGCGGCTGGTGCATCACCACCACCGTGTCACCCTTGGCGAACGTGCGGGGCCAACCGGGATCGGCGGGGACGGACGGCGCGGCCTCACCGGCCTTTGCGGCGGGAGTCTCGGCGGGCTGCGCCGAGGCGGCGCTGGTGAACGCCGACGCAACGAGACCGGCGAAGATGGCGATCACAGCGTGACGCATCGCAACTCTCCCGGGGCTGCCGCCCCGACTTGCTCAGAACCGAAGGGTCAAACCCAGCAGCGGGCCGTGCTGGATGATGTCCCAGCGAAACTCCGACGCACCGCTGCCGCTGGAGTAGTCCCAGCCGACGGCTCGGTACCCCGCGAAGAGCGTGGACGGCATGCCGAACATCAGGAAGTCGAACCCGACGCCGGCGCTGGCCGACCACGTGAGGTCCGAAGAAACGCCGAAGCCGCCGATATCGCCGCTGAGCGACAGGTGCCACTGCTCGGCGAACGGCAGCACCAGACGCGCACCGAGGATCGGGTCCACCCAGCCCTTGGTCTGGCTGACGGTCGGTCCGATGCTGGGGTCCAGTTCCAATGCGACGACCGAGTAACGACCACCCGCGAAGACGTCCAGCGTCGTCTTGCGGGTGCCCTTGGCCGCGTCGCCCGAGGGGTCCCACGACCCGACCCGGTACATCAAGCCAAAGTCGATGAGTCCCTGCTCGTTCTTGACATCCAGGTCCAGCAGCCCGCCAGGCCCGAGCTGACGCTCGGCGCCGATGCTGGCGTACATGCCGTCGATGAAGCCGGCGAAGGGGCCATAGCCCACTTCCAGCCGACCCGAGAAAGCCAGCAGCGAGTCGGACGCCTCCAGCACGTCGCCGAAGTTTGCGTCCACGCTGGCCGACACGCCGCGGGCCTGCACGTCGCCGGTCATGCCGACGAGCCAGATCCAGGTCGTGAACTCGGCGCGCCAGCCCGCGTCCTTGGCCTCCGGGCCTGCCGCCGTCGGCGGGTCGTCGGAGCCCGCTGCGCGGGCCAGCGGCGAGGCGAGCGTCATGCACGCCGCTGCGCCTGCCGCGGCTTGGGCCATCCATCGCTTGGGCATCATCGGTACGGTCCTTTCTCGGTCGAATCGGGGGCGGTCACGGCCTGTCGGGATCGCCGAACCCATCGTCGGTCGGCATGACGGGTTCGCCCTTCATGTTCGTCATGATCACTTTCCACTGGTCCTGCAGGAACAGCGCCTTGGCGGCCTCCTTGGCCAGCGCGTTGAGCCGCTGCTGGAGCTTGGCGACGAGTTCCGGGTGCTCGGCGGCGAGGTTCTTCGACTCGGACGGATCGGCGACGATGTTGTACAGGTCCACGCTTGTGGGCAGCAGGGTGCGCCAGATCAGTTTCCACTCGCCCTGACGGACCGCGCCGCGGAACGGCTCGACGTTGTAGACGATCTCCGTGCGTGGGGAGGGCTTGTTCTCGGCGATGGTGCTCCAGACGTTGACGCCGTCCAGCGGCTTGCTCTTGGCCGTGGAGGCTCCGGCCAGCGCGGCGATCGTGGGGAACATGTCCACGGCGTGGACCATGCCGTCCACCGTTCCGGGCTTGATCTTGCCGGGCCAGTTGGCAAGTGCGCAGACGCGCGTGCCGCCCTCGCGCAGCGTTCCCTTTCCCCCGCTGAACGGGCCGTTGTCGCACGGGATCTTGATCTTGCTCACGTCGGCCATCACGCCGGAGAACATGGCGTCTCTCGTGCCGCCGTTGTCGCTGTGGAAGAGCACCAGGGTGTTGTCGCGAAGCCCGGCCTTCTCGAGCGCATCGATCACGCGCCCGATCTCCTCGTCCAGGCACGTCACCATCGCGGCGTAGGTGCGGCGCGTCGGGTCCTCGATGTGCTTGTAGCGGTCGATGTACGCCTGCGGGGCCTGATAGGGCGTGTGCGGCGCATTGAACGCCAGGTAGAGGTAGAACGGACGGCTCGGGTCGCGCTCGCGGATGAACCGCGCGGCGTCGGTTCCCAGCAGCGTCGTCGTGTACCCCTCTTCCTTCACCGGCTCGTTGTTGCGAAACCAGTCGAGCACGCCGTGCTCGTCGTGCGTGAAGTAGTCCAGTTCGCCGATCATCGCGCCGTACTGGTAATCGAAGCCTCGCTGCTTCGGCCAGTACTTCTTGTCGGCGTGGCCGAGGTGCCACTTGCCGATGATCGCGGTCGTGTAGCCCGCTTCCTTGAGGACCTGGGGCATGAGCCACTCGGTGGTGTCAAGGCCGTACGACGAGACCGAGGGGATGACGGCGGTCTGCAGGCCGTAGCGGAACGGGTAGCGTCCGGTCATGAGCGCTGCGCGGGTCGGCGTGCACATCGGCTGCACGTAGAACTGGGAGAACTTCGCGCCGGTGGCAGCGAGCTTGTCGAGGTTGGGCGTCTTGATGTCGGTGCAGCCGTTGAAGCCGACGTCCTTCCAACCGAGGTCGTCGGCCACGATGTGCAGGATGTTGGGCCTTGCCTGCCCCGCGGGGGCCGGGCGTGCGGGCTGAGCCGAGGCGGTCGCGCCCAGACCCCCGATCACCGCCGTTACCGCTGCCAGACACAGCCGCCATCCGACGTTCAGCACGCTCGCGCTTCGCTTCATGGTTGTTCCTTCTTCTGGCCGCCCGGCGGGCTCGCCGCCGCGCCGGGTGTCGGCTTGGTATCACGACCGCTCATCACGCACCTGAAACCCAGGTGCTGCGTTGTGTTGTCCGGGGGCGCGGCCATCCGGGCGCTGGGCCGGTAGCTGGCGCAGTAGGAGTCGTTGCAGAGGAAGGACCCGCCTCGGTGCACACGGCTCTGAGGCGCATCGGGGTTGCGCGGGTCGCGCGACGATTCCGGGCCAGTCGGATTCACGATCGGAGCGCCCGGGCGGGACGCTTCGGACCGGCGCGCGTAGGTGTCGGGTCGGTAAGCGTCCGCGCACCATTCCCACACGTTGCCGGCCATGTCGTACAGGCCGTAACCGTTGGGCGGGAACCGGCCGACCGGCGCGGCACCCGCGAAGCCGTCCTGACGGGTGTTGTCGACGGGGAACCGCCCCTGCCATGTGTTGGCCCGCTCGGACGAGATCGGCTCGTCTCCCCAGACGTTGCGCTTGCCGTCCAGCCCGCCGCGTGCGGCAAACTCCCACTCCGCCTCGGTGGGAAGCCGCTTTCCGGCCCACGTGCAGTAGGCGACGGCATCGTCCCATGAAACCTGAACCACCGGCTCGTCGTCCCGCCCGACGATGGTCGTGCCGGGCCCGCCGGGGTGTCGCCAGTTGGCGCCGTTGGTCCAGGTCCACCAGGCGCTGGGATCATCCAACGGCACCGGGCGTGCCGGCGGGGTGAAGACGACTGCGCCGGGCCGCAGCACATCGTCCGGCGGCTTGGGCGTGCCCGGCGGGAGCTGCTTCCTGAGCTCGTCCCAGTCGACCGGTCGCTCGGCCGTCGTGACGTACCCCGTCGCCTCGACGAAGGCGCGGAACTGTGCGTTGGTCACTTCCGTGGCGTCCATCCAGAATCCGTCGACGCGCACGCGGTGCACGGGGCCTTCGTCGGCCCGCGCCAGGCGATCGACGCTGCCCATCGAAAACTCGCCGCCGGGGATCCACACCATGCCACGCGGCCGGGCCGACGTTTCAACCTCGGTCGTCGGCGCTGAGGGCGCCGGCGGGGAAAGCCCGACGCGGAGCAAGGCCGCGCTCGCCCCGCCGCAGCACGATCCGCTCGGGCCCGCGCCGTCGCTGTCGGCCCGCGTCGCGGCGCCGGAAAGCGCGGCGAGGCAGATCGCCGCGGGGATGGCTCCGCGACGTGCCACCGCGGCCGCCGCTCGGTGCATCGCCGAGGTTGACTGTCCTGCAGCGTTGCTCATCGTGCCCCTGTCGATCCCGTCGGCGCGGTCGCATCGCCGCGCCGGTGATGCACCGTTACTGTGGTCGCGAGCGTATCGGCGTGCCCGCGGGGCACAAGTTGGACTTTGGTCCAACAAGGTCGGGGCACTCGATCGAACCTTGACCGGCGCGGACTGGTTCACGATTCCCCCTTCCTGCCGATCGCGGCGAGGATCGCGTCCAGGAGCGTCTGCCCGTCGACGGGCTTGCGGAAATACGCCGCCGCCCCGCCGGACATGGCCCGCTGCCTGGACTCGGGAGAGTCTCTGCCGGTCAGCACGATCACGGGGAGTCCGGGCGCGATGCGCCGCAGTTCGGATTGCACGCCGAAGCCGCTGGTGCCGGGCATGTGCAGATCCAGGACCACGCAGTCCGGCGCGTGATCGGCGAGCGTCGCCAGGAAATCAGATCCGTTGGGAAACTCCTCGACGCACAGGCCGGCGGAACGCACGAGCCGGCGCAGCGCGCGGCGCACGGCGTCTTCGTCGTCGACGACCGCAACGCACGGGATGTTGGCGCTGCCCTCGATGCGCGAACGCTACCGCATCGCCGCCGGCAGCGGTATTGGACTTTGGGCCAACGCCGGCGCGACCGCCGCGGTCCCGAACAGGCCCAGGCGGTCGGCCATGCGCACCAATTCCGCCAACGAGCCGGCGCCCATCTTGGTCATCACCCGTGCCCGGTGCACCTTGATGGTCTTCTCGGTGATTCCGAGGCTCGCGGCGGACTGCTTGTTCAACAGGCCCGAGGCGACCGCTTTCAGCACCTGCCGCTCGCGGGTCGTCAGCGTCTGGAACGCTCGCTCGATCGCGGCCAGCGATGCCCGGCCCTGTCGGGCCGCCGAGTCGTGCTCGATCGCGCGTCGCACCGCCGCGATCAGCGTCGCATCGTCGCAGGGCTTGGTGAGCAGGTCTGAAGCCCCGTCTTTCATGACCCGGACGCTGGTGGGCACGTCGGCCCGTCCGGTCAGGAACATGATCGGGAGCGTACCCCCGGACTCGCGCAGCGCCCGCTGCAACTGCACGCCGTCCAGGCCCGGCATCGCCAGGTCCAGCACCAGGCACCCGGGCATCGACGGATCGTGCCGCTCCAGGAACTGGCCCGCCGACGCGTACTGCTCGACGCGGAATCCCTCGGAGCGAAGGAGGCGCGACACAGCGCGGAGCACCGCTCCATCGTCGTCGACCAGATGAACCGTCGGCTCCTGGTTCACGCCTGGAATCCTTGGCCGGGTGGCAGCGTGAAGTACACCCCGGCACCTCCGCCCGGGTAGTTCGCGGCCCACATGCGCCCCCCGTGCGCCTCGACGATCCGTCGGCAAACCGCCAGGCCGAGGCCCATGCCCCGCGCCTTGGACGTCACGAACGGTTCGAACACTCGCTCGATCAGCTCCGGCGCGATGCCGGGGCCGTTGTCCACCACCCCCACGCGCACGCCCCCGCCCGGCTCCGCCTCGGAGCGAATGGTCACGACCCTCGCGACTCCGTCGGCCGGCGGTCCGAGCGCCTCGCAGGCGTTCATCACCATGTTGAGCAGCACCTGCTGCACCTGTACGGGGTCGACCGGGACCCTGGCCAGGCCGGGCGCAAGCTCCGTCCGAGCCTCGACGCTGTGGCTGATAAGGTCGCCGCGGATCAGCCGCAGCACGTCGATCACCAGCTCGTTGAGGTCGGCCGGCTGCCGCTGCACCTCGCCCTTGTGCAGCAGCAGTCGCAGCCGATGGATCAGTTCACCGGCGCGCCGGTCTTCTGCGACGATGTCCCCCAGAATGGCCCGGACCTCCTCCACATCGGCCGGGTCCCGCGCCAGGTACCGCTGCGCCGCCTGCGCGTTGCTGAGGATCGACGTGAGCGGCTGGTTCAGCTCGTGTGCCATCGCCCCGGACAGCTCGCCGAGCATGGCCACGCGCGACAGGTGCACCAGTTCGTCGCGTTGGCGCAACAGCTCCGCGTGCTCCGCCGCCCGGCCGTGGCGAACTCGCGACAGCCACCACGCGCCGCCGCCGGCGGCGAGCACGACCCCGACGAGCGTCGCGCCCCGGAACCACGCGGTCTGCCAGTAGAACGCGCCCACCGTGAACGAGAGTTCCGCCGGCGGAGCTCCGCCCACGCCGTCCTCGTTCGTCGCCCGCACCCGCAACCGGTACGACCCCGGCGCCGGCTCGTCGTACGCTGCCGTGCGCCGACTCCCCACGTCCGTCCACACGCCATGACCCAGCGCGGTCTCGAAGCGCACTCGATCCGGCGAGATGAAACTCGGCGCGGCGAAGCGGATCTCGATCGATCGGCTGCCCGCCGGAAGCTGGATCGGCGATTCATCGCGGTTTTCGGTCGCCACTTCGATCCACCCGCCGGGACCGTCCGATCCCCGGCCGACCGGAGCCCGATACCGCATCCCTTCGATCACCGGCGTCGGCGCCGCTGGGTTCCCGCCGAAACGAGCAGGGTCGATGACCGCCGCGCCGCCGAGCGTCGCCACCCACACCCGTCCGCGTGCGTCGCGCGCGGTCACCGGCTGCCGACCGCTGGCGCACTCGACGTGCGGCAGCCCGTCGGCCGTCGTCAGCAGACGCCAGGAGCCCGCGGGGAGATCCCCGGCGGACTCGGCGAGGACCGCGCGATCCACCCGGATGACTCCGCCGGCGGTCGTGAGCCACACAGCCCTGACCCCGTCGTCGATCATGCCGCTGACCGTGCGGAACGCCCGTTCGCCGGCGCCTGTATGCAGCCGCCCGCCTTCGATGCGGCACAACCCGCGCCCCGCCAGACACACCCAGATCACCCCGCGCGCGTCGGCGCCGAGGAACGTCACTTCCGAAGCCGATTCCGACGCGTCCAGGCCGTTGACAAGCCCGCCGCTTTCCCATCGCATGACGCGGTCCCGGCTGGCCATCCACAGCGCACCCGACGCATCTTCCGCGAACCAGCGCACCGCGCCGTGCCCAGCCACAGCGGCGGCGAGCGCGGGCTCGCTGTGCCCGGGCTCGACCACCGTGAGCCGGTGCGTGCCGCCGATCCAGATTCGTCCCGCCGTGTCCTCGTACAGGCTCAGGATGTCGAACCCTCCGGTCAGTTCCGGCGGAAAGCGCCGACCGGTGTTCCCATCGATCACGCCAAGCCCCTGGCCGAGGGAACCGATCCAGGTGCGCCCGCGGCTGTCGCGCAGAACGGTCTGCACCAGGTTGAGCGTGTTGCCTTCAGGCGGGAAGGCCACCGGCTTGACGCCGCTTTCATCGATTCGCACCAGTCCGTGCCCGTTGGTTGCGACGAGCACGCCGTCGCCCCGGTCGACGCACAAGCCCTGCGCCTGCATCCGTTCCGGGCCAGTCCCGTGGCTGAACGCCGCGAACCCGCCGGTGCGGAATTGCTGAGCTCCCCCGCCTGCGGTGCCCACCCAGAGGCTTCCCTCGCGATCCTCGAAGACCGCCCGCGTCGTCGTGCTGGCCAGTCCGTCCGACAGGTCCCACCGGCGCAACTGCCCGTTGTTCAGCACCTGCACCAACCCCTGGCCCTGCGTGCAGATCCACACGCGCCCGTGCCCGTCTTCGAACAGTTTCCACACGCCCCCGGGCGTATCCGAGAGCCTCGCCTCGGTCTGGATGCGCCCTTCCCGAATACGCAGCAGCTCTCGTCCCGCGAGCACCCACACGCCGCCCCCGCGTGCCGGCGCGCAGGCGTACTCGCCCGCGTCAAACTGCCGGCCAGGCAACGCGGTCGACCAATTCCCGTCCCGCCACAGCCAGACCGCGGATTGCTGCGCCAACCACCACCGCCCACGCTCATCGGCCGCGGCGAAGAAGCTCCGCCCGGGCACGCCCGCCGGCCTGGGCAGCGCCGTGGCGCGGCCGTCGACACACTCGAACACCGCTCCGCTGGAAGTCGACGCCAGCACCACGCCGTCTTTGCGCTCGGCGAACGACCACACCCACACGTCACGCTCGAGCCCGGGCAAGTCCACCGGCGACCACCCCGAGGCGTCCCCCACCACCAGTCCCCGATCGGTGCTCACCCACAGCCGCCCCGAACGGTCCACGTGCAGGTTCATGACCGCTGAACTTGGCAATCCCGGGGTCGTCTCGCGGTCGAAGATGTGAACGGATGTGCCGTCGAGGCGCGCCAACCCGCCGAACGTGCCGAGCCATAGGTACCCATCGGGCGTCTGCGCCACGCTGGTCACGGTGTCCTGCGGCAGGCCGCGGCGTGTGTCCCAAGTGGCGGCCAGGCGCATGGGCGTGTCCGCGCCGGCCGGAGGCGATTCGACGGCCGCCGCGAGCCAGCCGCCAAGACCCATCGCGATGATCGACAGCACGTTCATCCGCGTTCAGCGCGGACCGCCGCCGGGCGACCGCCGCAACAGATTACCACACCGGCAAGCGCGCGGCTGGACGCCGGTCCCGCCGCGGAGGCCCGCGCGACGCGGGTGAATCTGGCACAGCACGTGATCGCTCGAGCGAAGGCGCGCCGTCGGTCGTTGGAGCACGAGACCGCCAACGCCCCTGAGTAAGCAAAGGGACTGCGTGCCCGGTACGGTCCGCTGATAATCAACCCCAATGGGCAGGGCCGGACTTGAACACCCCGCGAATCCCGCGGGAAACACGCCAGTTCCTTTTTCGGGCGGCAACAAACCCGGCAACCCCCGGGCGGGGTCGGGCGGGCCGACGCCCCCATCG
>JAEUIX010000190.1 GCA_016794945.1 Phycisphaerae bacterium | reverse complement strand
TCGCATCCCGCAGCGGGCCCGACCTCGGCACGTAGGAGGAACTGGCCGCCCGGCCGATCAGCCCGGGCGCGCCGCGCAACCGCTGGGCGTGCCCGAACCTCAGCGACCGATACCCGCTGAACAGCAGGCTGTCACGCAGGTGCACGAAATGGTCCGCCCGCTTCTCCGCGGGGTGATTGCCCGATGCGGCCCGGATCGCCGCGCCGTAGCGAGCCGTCAGCGGGTCCGAGTCGTCCCGTTCGTTCCAAACCAGGGCGACGCGGCCGCCCGGACGGACCACGCGGGCGAACTCCCCGAGCGTCGGCTCGGGCACGAACCAGTGGAAGGACTGGGCGCACACGATGAGGTCCACGGTGCCGGAGCCGAGCGGCAGCCGCTCGGCCGCGCCGTCCATCGCAACGATGCGCTCGTGCACCGGCATCGCGCTGCGCATGGCCGGGTTCGGCTCGATCGCCAGCACGCGAGACGAGCCGCCCAGCGCCGTCGCCAGCTGAAGGGCCGAGATTCCCGTGCCCGCGCCGACGTCCGCGACGGTCAGCCGTTCACGATCCATGCTCTCCAGCACCGCATCCCACGCGGCCGTCGGGTAATCGGGCCGATGAGCGGCGTAGTCGTGAACGCGATCGCTGAAGCGACCCGTGGGGTTCATGTCGTGCAGCGGCGTGTCCGAATCGGGACCCATGTCACTTCGCTCGCGCGGCCGAGTGCACTTCCGTGATCCACCGGAACAGCGCCCGGCCGTCCGCCTCGGCGTTCCCGCGGTGCGCCTCGCGGAGCAGCCAGTCGACCTCTTCCCGCGCAACGTCGCCGTACCGGCTGGAACTGCGCGCATAGCCGACGAACTCCTCGGCGCTGAGCATCCGATCGTTGACGTGCCGTTCTGTTTCAAGATCGCCGAAGCAAGGGGACCCCTTGATCGCCGAACGGCCGTTCCCGAATCGCTCCGAGTGGTGAGGCCCGAGCGCACCGTCCAGGATGCGCTGGTACTCGGACGCCATCGCGTTCGACCGATCGCGCCGATTGTTCATGATCACGAGCCGACCGCCGGGTTTCAGGAGGCGAGCGAACTCCGCCAGCGCCGCTCCGGGCTCGAACCAATGGAACGCCTGTGCGCACACCACCAGGTCGTATCGACCATCCGCGAGGCCGGTGCGTCCGGCATCGCCCGAGTGCCAGCGCACGCGCGGGTGCGGCGCGGCGGCCGACCGCATCGCGTCGTTCGGATCCACCGCATCGACCAGCGACTCCCCCGCGATCGCGTCGGCGATCTGCCGTGAAGCGATGCCGGTTCCGGCCCCGATATCAGCGATCCGGCACGCCGCGCGATCGACCCTCCGCAGCACCGAATCGATGGCCGTTGGGGCGTAGCCGGGCCTGAATTGTGCGTAACGACGGCTGACCAGTTCGAACCGACCGGTGGTGGCCGAGCCCGCGCGCCGTTTCCAGAGCCGCAGCCTCACGCGTTCATTGTACGGACATCGCCCCGCCCTCACTCGGAGTCGCTCCGGCCCTCGAAGCGTTCGCGGGCCCGACGCTTGGCGTCCAGCAGCGATGATTCTGCCGCGGCCGAGTCGGTGGGGGCACGCTCCCGCGACTCTGACGCCCGCGTCCTGGTCTCGCGGCGCTGGCGACGTGCATCGTCCGCCAGCGCGCGGGCGTCGGCCTCTGACAGCGCCACGGCGGACGCGGGCTGATCCTGGTCCAGTTCGCGCAGCGTGCCGAGCGTTCTGGCCGCGTCGTGCGACCGGTCGATCATCGCGTCTTCGGCCCGCTGGCGGAGCGATCGCCCGAACTGACGGCTCACCAGGCGATCCCACGCCAGGCGCCGGGTCGCCACGTCCAGCAACAACAGACCCAGCGCCCAAGGCAGCAGCAGGGGCCAGAGCGGCGATCGGGCTTCCCGAGGCGTCGTCCCCGATCGATCGAACAGCACCCGCGCCGCGCCGGCCGGGTCGTCCAAGCTGAGCGTCCTTCCGCCGGAAAGCGACGACAGCCGCGATAGAAGCGCATCGTTCGACTTCATCGCCCGAAACTCGACCCCCTGCGGACGAACCACGCCACCGAGCACAGGGGGCAGCGACCGAGCTCCCGGCCCGGTGGTGCGGGGCGACAGGGTGACCACGTACGCCCCGCTGGACGGTGCGGACACGACCGCCTCGTACACACCCGGGCCGGTCTGAGCCAGTCGAACGTCAACCCGCTTTCCGTCGGGCGTGTACACCGCCCCGGGGACATCCAGCAGGTCCATCGGGCGGCCTTGGTCGGTCGTGGCGTCGAGCCGCAACGCGAGCTGATCGCCTCGAAGTTCGGTGGAGAGTTCGGCGGCCCGCCCCGTCGCGTTCCTGCTGATGGTCCTGGCGATCTGAGTCCACAGGCGCCGGTAGCCCGGCCAGCGCAGCCACGGCTCTGCCCAGCGGTGCGCATCGGACGTGAACGCCGCGACCTGCCCCAGCCCGGCCTGCCAGCGCGCCAACACCGGTTCGCCGGAGGGCGTGAGCAACTCGTACGAAACGCTGGCCGTTTCTGCCCGGTCACGCCCCGCCTTGGGCTGCGTCAGGACCAGACCCCGAAGCGGCGGAATGCCCGCCTGGTCGATCCCGGCCGCGAGTGCCGCGCCCGGCTGCAGCAGCGGCGTGAACGGCTCCTCCCGGATCATCGGCTGGCGGATGACGCGGACCGCCTTGAGGAACACCCTCGGCAGGATGTTCGGGTCGGTCACGCGGTAGAACTCCCCGTTGGCGGCCTTGGCCATGCGGGCCATCACTTCGGTGTCCGCCGAGTCGCCGACCGCGATGGTGCTGACCCTGATCCCGTTCGCGGCCATCGCGGCCGTCATTTCAACGAGCCGGTTGCGCCCGCGTGACTCGCCGTCGGACAGCACGATCACGTGCTTGATCTGGGCGGTCACGGACCGCATCTGCCGGTGCGCCTCCTCGAGCGCCGGCGGCAGGTTGGTGCCGCCCGAGGCGTCGATGCCCATCACCTTCCGGGCCGTGCCCTGCGGATCCTCGAGCTTGGCGAGCGGCACCACGACGTCGTACGTCGAATCGAAGGCGATGACGCCGACCAGATCGTTCTTGTCCAGGGTTCGGATGGCCAGCGCCGCCCCGTCGTTGGCGATGTCCTGCTGCGATCGCGACCCGCCGAGCACCGACCGGGTCATCGAACCGGATTTGTCGATGATGAACAGCACCGCCGCCGCGGGCATGACCAGCCGCTCCGGCAGGTCGAGCCGAACGGGCAGGATCGATTCCAGTTCCGTGCCCTTCCAGCCTCCGGGGCCGAAGCTGTCGGGCCCGCCGACCATGACGAGCCCGCCGCCGAGTTCGGTGACGTAACGAACGAGCATGTCGTTCACGCCGGCGGGCATGGCCTCGGCCGAGACGTTCTGCAGGATCACCAGGTCGAACGCCTGCATGCGAAGCAGGTCAGCCGGGGTCGACTCCGGGGAAACGACCTCGACCTCGACGCCCTCGGATCGCAGCGTCCTGGCCAGCACCGAACCGGGGCCGTCCGGCGCGCCCCGGTCAACCCCGTCGACCAGCAGCACGCTGCCGGCGCCCGGAGTGAGCGTGAAGGCCTTGGCGCGGTTATTGGCCGCGATTCGGTCGGCCCCGGGCTGACCCGGGTCGGGCTCGAACACCGCCTCCAAGCGGTGGACTCTACCCGGTCCCAATGGGACCTCGAACAGCAGCACGCTGCGCCCGGCTGCCAGCGTGACGCGTCGGCCCGCCCCGGAGGCCGAGCCGTTGATGTCGACTTCCTGATCCTCGTTGAGCAGCCGCAGCGTGCCGCTGGCCGGCGCGACACTGTTCAGGACGACACGCACAGTCACCGTCGCGCCCGCCGCGGCCCGCGCCGGCGCATCGATCGATTCGACCACGACTTCACCGCTGACCTCATAAAGCAGGGGCACGGTGTCGATCGGAACGGGCGGTCCGCCGCCGATCGCCGCCGCCGCCGCTGCGGTCGCGTCGCCCGACGTCTGGTTGCCGTCGGAGATCAGCAGGAGGCGGCGTGCCGCATCGGCGGGGAACATCCCCTGGGCCAGGCGAAGGGCCGCGCCGATGTCGGTGCCTTCCGAGAGCGAGACGTCGATCACCCGGTCGGCGATAGGGCCGTTGGAGCACGGCGCGACCGCCACGGCCTGACCGTCGAAAACGACCAGCCCCACCAGATCCTCCGGGCCGCGCTGCGCCGTGGCGCTCGCGAGGAACCCCCGCACGCGCTCCAGCACGCCGAGGCTGCGCCCATGGGCATCCGTCGCCGTTGGAACATACGACCGCACCGAGCCCGAAACATCCACCACGGCCACGACCGCCAGGCGGTCGGTCGTGCGCACAGTGCTGGCGCCGGCCAGCATCGCCGCCAGCGACGCCAGAAGCAGCGCCCGCACCACGACCGCCGACCAGCGCCGCACACCCGCCATCGCGCCGAACCACGCCAGCGCGGCAACGCCCATCGGCAGCGCCATCGCGACGATCCACAGGTACTCGGGTTGCTCGAAGCGAAGCGTCATGGGTCGCGCGGCCCCTCGTCAGCGGCCCGCATCCTTCGCCGGCACGGGCTCGCCCGGGCCCGGCCCCGGCGGCGGAAGGCCCAGTTGCTCCGGCAATCGCTTGAAGTACCGCCGCAGCAGCCCGTCGTACCGGTTGGGCAGCGTTCGATCTTCCACCGCCTTCTGCCCGCTCGCGGCCGCTTCGCGGATGATGCTCGCGGCGGTCGCCTGCTGCTCCGGCGTCGGCGTTCGATCGCCCCGACCAAGCCACTCGGCGACCACGCGCTCAGGCCCCCTCTGATCGGACTCCGGCCGTCGGCGCGCATCGACGATCTCCGTCGGTCCCGATTCATCCGGCAAGGCGCGGGAGTTTGGGTTCGGCGTTCGTCCACCGGCCTCAGCTCCCGGCCCCGCGCCGGGCACCCCAAGCCGATCCGCCCGCTCGCCTTCGCCGGGTAGGTCGGGCCTGTCTCCGCTGTGTTCGCCGCGAGACCTCTCTCGCTGGTCGCGCGCCAACTCTTCCGCCATCCGGCGCCACTGCTCACGCTCCTGCGGCGTCGCACCTTCGAGCATGCGTCGAGCCTGTTCGCGCAATTGCTCCGCCTGACGAGCATCCTGCTGCGCCTGGCGGCCGCGATCTGCCATGCGCCGAGCCTGTTCGAGCAGTCTCTGCATGCCGGGCGACGGTGCCGGGCCGGACTCGGGCCTCTGACCGTTCGGCTCCCCTTCCCCGGGCCCAGACCGCGGCTGAGCCGGGCCACCCGAGGTCGAGTTGTCAGGTCGCTGTTGCGGCGTGCCATTGGGCGTCGATTCGCCCGACGGCCGGCCGGGCGCGGCGTTCGGTCCCGACGCGCCCGGATTTCCCTTCTTGGCCGACTCCTGGCCGGCGGCTGGTCCGCCCGGCTGAGGCTGAGCGCCAGGTGGAACACCTTCGGGACGACCCTGCTCGTCGGGCGCGCGGGCCGGGGCCGGTGTGTCCGGGGTGCCGCCGGGCTGAGGCCGCGACTCGCCGCTCTTGCCGCCAGCGGACCCGGGCGAGGGCCCGGTCTGCTGCGGACCCGGGGTGGCACCTCCCGGCCGCGGCTGTGCATCGCCCGCTCCTGACTTCTCCCCGCCGCTCTTGGTGGGGTTGTCGGCGGGCTGAGCCGAAGGCTGGTTCCCGGGCCGCTCCGGTTGGTCCTTCGCGGCCGATGGGGAACCTGTCGATTCCGGATTCGGGCCCGACTTGCCCGAACCTGGCTGTGGCTGCGCCGGCCCGGGTTGCCCCTGAGACGGGGCCGGGGTCGGTTGCCGTTCCGGCGAGTCACCCGGAGTCGGCTCGGGCTTCTTGGCCGCGTCGGGAGAGGAGGGCTGTGACTTCGGCTTGTCTCCGCCGCCGGGGT
>JAEUIX010000180.1 GCA_016794945.1 Phycisphaerae bacterium | reverse complement strand
GATGGTCGAGTTCAAACTCCCCGCGGCTGGAGCGTCACCGGGTCGCCGAGAGTCCTGATCGAGCTGTCGTGGCCGCTGTGTTTCCCCTGCCCCGCACGGGCCGTTTGTCGCTCACATCGAAGAGACGCGCTGGAGCACGCGGCCCGTCTCGGGTTCGAAAGAAATTTCGCTCTCGTCCACGATGATCGCGTGGCGCTGCGCCTTGGGGCCGGGGATGCCCTCTTCCGCAGCCTTGAACGCCTGGTGGGCGTAGGCGAGACAGCCGACCGCGACGATCGCGGTGATGGCGGCGGCGGTGGTGAGCGTGGCGCGGACGATGGGTGCGGCCTGGAACTTCATGGCGGGCCTCCTGCGGGCCGGGGGTTCCGGCCGCGATGCTTGGGTGTCTTCTGTCAGCGTGATTGGGAGTCGCGTCAGGTCCGTTTCACGTTTCCGGTCACGTTCCCGACGAGCACACACCTAGATGCGCCTGCCCCGTGCGTCTGTCATCGCGATCTCTATGATTTTGCACGATTGAGGAGAAACCCCAGGGGCGGCGGTCACTCGCCCGGCCGCCGCCTCTCACTCGCGGAACGGTCTGAAGCACATGCACGAAGATCAGTTATTGCGACGCATCGCCGACCGAACCCGCGCCATGTCGGGGCGCGGGGGCGTCGAGGTCGGACCGGGCGATGATTGCGCTGTGCTCCGCGTCGGGCCGGGCGGTCTGCTGCTGGCCACCGTTGATCACCTGATCGGGTCCCGCCACTTCGAAACCGGCACGCCGATGGACCTGGTGGCGCGCAAGGCGGTGGCGCGCAGCGTCAGCGACATCGCCGCCATGGCCGGCGCGCCGCGCTGGGCGCTGGCGACCGCCGCGCTGCCGGCCGACTGGCCGCAGCAGCGCGCCGAGGAGTTGTTCGACGCCATGCACCGCTGGGCCGCGGGATTCGGCTGTCCGCTGGTCGGCGGCGACATCGCCGCGCTGCCCGCCGGGGCCGCGCTGGTGCTGACCGTGACGGTGCTGGGCGAACCGCACCCGACGCGCGGCCCGGTGCGCCGCGACGGGGCACGCCCGGGCCAGGGGGTCTACCTGACCGGGGCCGTGGGCGCAAGCCTGTACAGCGGCCGACACCTGACATTCCAGCCGCGCGTGGCCGAAGCACGCTGGCTCGCCGACGTGCTCGGGGCGCGACTGTCGGCGATGATCGACATCTCCGACGGCCTGGGGCGCGACGCCGGGCGCCTCGCCCGGGCCGGCGGCGTGGCGATCGAGATGGCCGAGCGCGACGTGCCGCGCCACCCCGACGCGGGCCCGACGTACCTGTCCAACGGTGAGGACTACGAGTTGCTGTTCACCGCCGAAGGACCGGTGCCCGACCGCTGCCCGGCCACCGGCACGCCGGTCACCCGCGTCGGCACGGTGACCGCCGGGTCGGGGTGCGTGGCGCTGCTGGCCGATGGGCGGCGCTGGCCCGCGGACGAGCTTGGGTGGGACCACGGCACCGACGCCGACACGGCCAACAATCGGCCATGAGTCCGGGGCCGGCGCGGCGCAGCGTACAGATCGAATCCGACGGGCCGGAGTTCACCCAGGACCTCGGCCGGGCGCTGGGCCGCGCCCTGCGCGCCGGGGACACGGTGCTGCTCGACGGTCCGCTGGGCGCGGGCAAGACCTGCCTGACCCGCGGCCTGGCCGAAGGGCTGGGGCTGGAGCCCCGGCAGGTGTCGAGCCCCACGTTCGTCATCGTGAACCGCTACGAGCAGCCGGGCCCCGGGGTGGCGCGGATCGACGCAACGCCGCTGTGCCACGTGGACGCGTACCGCCTGGGAGGGGCGGAGGACCTGGAGACGCTGGGGTGGGACCGGGTGGCCGACGGTTCGTCGGTCGTGGTGATCGAATGGGCCGCGCGGCTGGCCGACGCCGCATCGGCGGACCCAGTGGCGACGGCCCGGGTGACGCTGGAGCCGACGGGCGACGATCGCCGCCGATTGGTGATCGACGTGCCGGCGCACTGGCTGGAGCGTCGCAACGCCGAGGCCCTGTCGCGCCTGCTGGAGGGCGAACGCTGCCGCGTGTGCGGCCGGCCGCTGCCGGCGGGGGGCGGCCTGGGGCCGTTCTGCGGCGAACGCTGCCGCGATGCGGACCTGGGCGGCTGGCTGACCGGGCGGTACGTGGTGCCGGGGCAGAGCGGCAGCGCCGATCCGGATGCGCCGTGAGGCACTGACGCGCCCGTCGGGCGGTACACTGGCGGCATGATGCGACTTGGAGTGTTGCTGGCGGCCGACGGGCCGGCGAGCGGTTCGTCGGGAGGCGTGAGCGTGCAGGACCTGTTCCTGCAGAGCTTCGACCTGTTCACGATCGCGCTGCTGGCATGCAGCGTGCTGGGCGTGGCGGTGATCGTGCGCTGCGTGCTGGAGATCCGCCCGGGTCGGATCCTGCCCGAAGAGACGGAAAGGACCGTGCGCGGCCTGATCCGCGAGGGCCGCTGGGACGAGCTCTCAGGCTTCACGGCGCGCGACGGGGCGTTCATCTCCCGCGTGCTCAGGGCCGCGCTGACCGCACCCGGGGGCGACAAGGCCTCGATGCGCGACGCGGCGGAACTGGCGGCCAGCGAGCAGTGCGCCGGGCTGTTCCGGCGGATCGAGCCGCTGCACGTCATCGGCACGCTCGGCCCGCTGCTGGGCCTTGCCGGCACGGTGTGGGGCATGGTGCTGGCGTTCAGCGCGCTGGGCCAGGCCGGCGGCCAGGCCAGCCCCGTGGTCCTGTCGGCGGGCATCGCCAAGGCGCTGTTCCACACGCTGCTGGGTCTGGTGCTTGCGATACCGGCGCTGGCGACCTTCGGCGTGTACCGGTCGGTGGTGGACCGGGTGTGCAACCGGGCCATGGCCCTCTCGGGCGAGTTGCTGGACATGCTGCCCGAGCGGAAGAAAGGCGGCTGATGCGCCGCCGCGTGCTGAGCCAACCCGCGGGCACGCTCGAGGCCGTGAACGTCACGCCCATGATCGACGTGGTCATGTGCCTCATCGTCTTCTTCCTGATCGTGGGCAAGCTCGCGGCCGACACGGGCGGCGCGGTGCGGCTTCCCGGCTCGGCGGCGGGGCTGGCGGCCACGCGCCCGCCGGCGGTGACCATCCTGATCGGCCCGCCGGACGGCGCCGAGCGCCCGGCCCGCTGGGGCGGCGTGCCGGCGCGCGTGCTGGTGGACGGGCGGGCGGTGGCCGATGAATCGGCGCTGGAGGCGCTGCTGCGCGAGCGCCTGGCCACGCTGGAACCGGGCGCTCCGGTCCAGGTCCGGGCCGACCGCGAGATGCGCTACGAGGCCGTCGAGCCGGTGCTGCGGGCCTGCGGGCGCGCCGGCCTGACCAACCTCCGCCTGGCGACGGAGCGCGTGCGATGATCCCGGGTCGATCGACAGGCCGAGGCCTTCGACGGCGCGACGCCGCGTTCACCCGGGCCGAGTCCTTCGGCCCCAACATGACGCCCATGGTCGACGTGGTCATGGTGATCCTGGTCTTCTTCATGGTGTCCGCGGCCTTCGTCGGGCCCGAGTGGTTCCTGCGCACGGTGCTGCCCGCGACGCCGGGCGCCGGGAGAGCCGGCACGCCCGACGCCCCGGTTCGCCCGGTGCGGATCGACGTCACACTGTCGGTCGTCGGCGGCGCGACCGTCGCCACCGGCCAGGGCCTGACCGACGCGAGCCTGGAGCGCATGGGCGAAGCCCTGGCCGAGGCGGCGCGACTGGCGGGCGATCAGGTGAAACAAGCGGTGGAAGTCGTGCTGCGTCCCCAGGGCGCGGTGCCGTACCGCGACATCATCCGCCTGCACGAGGCCGCCCAGAGGGCCGGCATCGAGCGGATCACCGTGGCTGTGCGACCCCGGCCCGTGCCGGCCGACCCGGGTGCCCCCTGAAACTCGCTTCCCGGCTTGACCGGCGTTGGGCCAGGGCTATACTTGCATCATGGTGCAAACATGCAAACGTCACGCGGCCCGGCGGCCCCGCACCCCCAAGGCGGCGCTGGCGTGCTGCGGGCCGATCGACCGGCTGCTGGACGCCGAGTTGTTCCGCGCCCTGGGCGACACGCGGCGGGTCGCGATCGTGGCTTGCCTGGCCAAGTGCGGCCGGGCCTGCACGGTGGGTGAGATCGCCGAGTGCTGCTCGGTGGACCTGTCGGTGGTGTCGCGCCACCTGGCTGTGCTGGCCGGGGCGGGCGTGCTCGAGAGCGGCAAGCAGGGCAGGCAGGTGCTCTACCGGGTTCGCTTCCAGTCGCTGTCGTCGCTGCTGCGGCGGCTGGCCGACGCGATCGATGCCTGCCGGTGCGACGGGAATGCCGGCGGGTGCGGCTGCGTCCCGAACGGCGGGAGCACGCCATGACCCCCTCCACCGCACCGCCCCGCGTGCTGTTCCTGTGCACCGGCAACTCGTGCCGCAGCCAGATGGCCGAGGGGTTCGCCCGCGCCCTGCTGGGCGGGCGGGTGGACGCGCACTCCGCCGGCACGCGGCCGCAGGGGCTCAACCCGCTGGCGGTGCGGGCGATGGCCGAGGCCGGCGTGG
This sequence comes from Phycisphaerae bacterium, assembly GCA_016794945.1. The sequence continues at coordinate 176 of JAEUIX010000180.1, read as the reverse complement.
ACATCTCGCGCGGATCCAGCAAGCGCCCGGAAGACCTGGGCGGCGCGTGGGACGCGTTGATCACCGTCTGCGGCCACGAGCACGAATCGTGCCCCGTTCTGCCGGGAGCGGGCCGCGTGCTGCACGCGCCGTTCGACGATCCGCCGCGCCTCGCCGCCGCGGCCGGCGCCGACGAC
>JAEUIX010000174.1 GCA_016794945.1 Phycisphaerae bacterium | reverse complement strand
CCTCCTCCACGTACCGCTTGAAGTCGCTCATCTTGTACGACACGAAACAGAACACGTGGTGCAGGGTGAGCCACTCCAGGCTCGACTTGTCCTGCGGCACGTCCTTACGCAACCGATCCAGTTCCGCCAGCAGACGCTCGGGTTTCATGCCGTTTCACTCCTGGGCGCCGCGGCGCCCGACGTCACCGAGTTGATGATCCCCGCGGCCAGGAACGCCGCGACCATGGACAGGACGATGCACGGCCCCGGCTGCAGGTCGGCCTGCAGGCTGACCGCCAGGCCGACGACCAGCCCCGCCAGGCCGACGGCGACGGACAGCGCCAGCACAACCGAGATGCGGCGGCTGAGCTTCAGCGCCGTCGCGCCGGGCAGCACGAGCATGGCGCTGGCCAGCACGACGCCGGTGAGCTTGGTGGCCGTGACCGTCGCCAGCGCCAGCAGGACCATGAGGACGGTGCGCATCACCGCCGCCGGTACGCCGAAGGCCGGCGCGGACGTCTCGTCGAACGCCCAGAACAGCAGAGGCCTCCGGACCAGCCAGAGCACACCGACCGTCATCGCCGCCAGGCCCAGGGCGATCAGCACATCGCCCCAGTCCGCCGTAAGGATCGAACCGAAGAGAATCGACTCCCACGACCGCACGCCGACGGGGTGCCCCAGCCGCTGCGCCAGCGCCCGCGCCGCTTCCACCAGCAGGCCGCCCAGCGCCATCGACGCCACCAGGAACAGACCGATGCCCGTGTCCACTTCGATCGGCTTGCCCCGCCCCGAGGCGACGCCCGACCGACCCACGGAAGCCATGCCCAGCGCTGCGCCGATGCAGAACGCCACCACCACCGCGAACTCCAGCACGCCCCCCTGCCCGGCCCACGCCGCCCCGGTTGCGGCCCCGATCACCGCCGCGACACCGATGCCCCCGAACGCCGAGTGGCTCACCCCCTGGCCGATGAACGCCAGCCGTTTGAGCACCACCAGCACGCTCAGCAGCGAGCACATCACCACCACGCACGCTCCGGCCGCCAGCGCCGTCAGCACCAGTTCCGCCGTCGCCCACGACTCGAAGTAGCGCAGCAGGTTCATCCAGCCCCCCCATCGCCGGCGCTGCGCCCGCGCACCGTCAGGCCAACGGGCCCCGCCGGCGCTCCGTGCTCGGGGCAGGGCTCGTTCGGCCCGTGCGCGTGCACGTGCACTCCCGCCAAGCCCCCCACCCCCGCCAGGCCCGCCACATCGTGGCTGAACAGTTCGGCCAGCACCTGCGGCGTCAGGCCCTGCGGGCTCACGTGCGAGTGGAGCCGTCTCGCCAGGCACGCCACCCGGTCGCACCCCGCCGCGATCGCCCTCAGGTCGTGCGACACGATCAGGATCGTCACCCCGGTCGCGCGGTGCACCGTCGCCAGCAGTTCGGCGAACTGCTGCTGCCCCGCGGCGTCGATGCCGACCAGGGGCTCATCCAGCACCAGGATCTTCGCGTCGGCCGCCAGCGCCCGGGCGATCATCGCGCGCTGCATCTGCCCCCCCGACAGCGATCCGATCGGCCGGTCGGCCACCGCGGCCGCGCCCGTCAATTGCAACGCTCTTTCCACCCGCGCTCTGGCCCCGGGGTCCAGCCGCCGCCACGGCGGCGTGCGCCACGAGGCGCCGAGTTCCACCACCTGCCGGACCGAGAGCGGGAAGCCCAGTTCGGCGTCGATGCGCTGCGCCACGTACCCGATCAGGCCGCCCCGCCTGGCTTCCGCGGGAGACCGACCGAGCACCTCGATGCGTCCCTGCTGCAGAGGCAGCAGCCCGAGCGCGAGCTTCAGCAGCGTGCTCTTGCCGCCGCCGTTGGGCCCCAGCACGCCAAGGCGCTCGCCGGGCCGGACCGAGAGCGTCACCCCCTCGACCGCCGGCGCCGAGCCGCCCGGGTAGCGGTAGGTCACCTGCTCGAACTGGACGGCCTCGGACCCCATGGGCGACTGAGGCATGGTACGTGCCGCGCCGCCGGACAACGAACACGCCCCGGACGGCCGGGGCGTGCGGGTTCGTCGCGATGGCGTCGGGGATCAACCCGCCTCGGCGCGCGGGTGGGCCTGGTCGTAGGCGGTCTTGAGCCGCTGAGCGGTCAGGTGGGTGTAGACCTGCGTGGTGCTGAGGCTCTGGTGCCCCAGCAGTTCCTGGACGCTGCGAAGGTCGGCCCCGTTCTCCAACAGGTGCGTCGCGAAGGAGTGCCGCAGGGTGTGCGGGCTGATCTTGGGGTCCAGCCCGGCGGACTTGAGGTACTTGTCGAGCTTGCGGCGCACCGAGCGGCTGCTGAGCCGCCCGCCGTGCTTGTTCATGAACAGCGGCTTGCCCGAGCCGCCCCCGGCCCAGAGCATGCCGAAGCGCGGGTCGCTGCGCACCATGCCCATGAACTTGCGGATCGCCGCCAGCGCGTGGCTGCCCAGGGGCACGATCCGCTCGCGCTTGCCCTTGCCGCGCACGCGGAGCGCTTCGCCCGTGTCGTCCAGGTCGTCCACGTTCAGGTCCACCAGCTCGCTCACGCGGATGCCGGTGCTGTACAGCGTCTCGAGCATCGCCCGGTCGCGCATCCCCAGCACGTCGGCGTCCGTCGGCGTGACCAGCAGCTTCTCGATCTGCTCGATGGTGATCGCCCGCGGCAAGCGCTTGCCCTGCTTCGGCGTGCGGATGGCCGTCATCGGGTTGATCGAACTGAGCCCCCGCCGCTCGGTCCACTTGTAGAACGATCGCAGGGTCGCGATCTTGCGGGCCATGGTGGCGGGCGAGTAGTCGCTGGTGCCCAGGTGCTGCAGGAACGCGCGGATCGTGTCCGGCGTCGCCTCGAGCACCATGCTGGTCAACGTACGGTTCGGCGACGGCGGGAACGGCCCCGGCTTGCCCACACGGTCGAGCCGCTCCTGGTAGGCCCGGGCCTCGGCCGCCTCGTTGGCCGGCGCGCCCGACTGGGTCTCGAGCCAGTCGCAGTACTGCCGCAGATCGGCTCCGTAGCAGCGCGCGGTGTACGCGCTGAAGTGCCGCTCGTTGGTCAGGTACGAGATGAAGCCGGCGGTCAAGGCGAGGGTGAACATGTGTGCATCTCCCGGCAAGGCGATCGAGTCCCTTCGTCGGCCCGCCGTGCCGGGCACGGGGCCTGGCCTAGCGGGCGGTTGGCTTGTCAGGCGCCCCGGTGCGCGCCAGCCGCAGACGCTCCTGGTCCAGCAGCCGGTGCAGCGTCCAGAACGCCGCGAATTCCGCGTACAGATCCATGCTCGCCGTGTACTTCCTCCAGCCCATCGGGCCCGTCGGGTCGTGCCGCCCTTCGGCGTACCGCCGCAACTGCATTAGCACCTCGTGGTTCTTGGCGTCCAGGTGCTCGGCAGCCACGCTCAGCGGCTGCTCGCTCCACCCGGCCGACGCCGGTCGCGTCTCGGCGCCGGAAGTACGCAGTTCGCGCACGTCCAGCCCCGGCCCGGCCGGCGCGATCGCCGATCCATCGCGACCGTACAGCCCCACCGTCAGCCCCAGCGTCGGCGGGTCGTACGGGTCGTAGGCCGTGATCGTCCCGACCAGGATCCCGTCGCACCCCAGCGCTTGCGCCAATCGCCTGGCGTCCGCCGGCGACGACACGCTCGGCATCCGGAGCGTCCGCATCGCCGCGACCGTTCGGTTCACCGGAAGGCACGACACCCCGCGGATCTCCGCCGCCCGCGCCGCCAGGGCGTCGCTGACCATCATCGAGTCCGCAGCGCTCGTCCCGCTCTCGTTCCGCAGCGGGGCAACCGCCCACAGCACGCGGGCGCCCCCCGTCTGGTACGGGGCGACGAGCACCTCGGGCTCGCTGAGGCCCGGCTTGGACGGCGCGCAGCCGCTGACGGCTCCGCCCGCCAGGCCCAGACCCAGCACGATCCCGGAAACGGCGCGCAGTATCCTCATGCCCGCCGACGCCCGCAAACGCGGTGCCGAAGGACCCGGACTGGCGCGCACGCCCCCGTTGGCTCGCATGTTCCGCACACTTGTCATGGCATCCCTGCCTTCCCGGTCATTGCCGGCCTCGGGCTCCGCCCGGCTGAACGCATCCGTCATGATGCGGCGGGGCGGGCGCATCCCTGCGCCCGACCGCCGCGGGTCGTCCGTTCAATCACCCGAACCCGCCGGCGCCGTCGCGACCGGCTTGGCCTCGTTGCCCACGCCGCGGATCGCCGCCAGGGCCCGGTCGGTCCCGATCGACCAGATGGCCTCGCTCCCCGAGCGATCGCTCACGAAGTACACCCGCCCGTCCTTGCCCCAGCAGGGCATCAGGTTGGCGAACCGTCCGCTGGTCAGGTTGACCTTGCCAGCACCGTCCACACCCGTGATCCACAGGTCCGCGGCGCGGGGCCGCGCCGCGTCGCCCACCGGCACCGTCGCGAACGCGATCCACTGGCCGTCGGGGCTCCAGGCGGGGTTGATGGCCGCCAGGCCACGCTCGGCGCGCACCACCTCGGTGGGCGTGCTGGCGTCGCCGGGCTTGTAGTCAATGGTCCACAGGCCGAACGCCCGGTCGCCGCGCTCACGCCCGCGCTGGAACAGGATTCGATCGCTGCCAGCGAACCCGGTCGCCGGCGTGGGGCACCACTCCGGGAAGATGCCGTAGCCGATGAACTCGGCGCTGGCCGGTTGCTCGACGTTCAGCACCCACAACTCCCACCGCCCGCTCACCTCGCCCAGCCGGCTGAAGACCAGCCGCTTGCCGTCCGGAGACCACGAAGGATGAAGGTCGTGCGTCCGCTCGGCAGTCAGCTGCACAGCTCGCCCGCCACGCGTCGACATCACGAAGATCTGCCACGAACCGTTGCGGTCGCTGCAGAACGCGATCCGCTGGCCGTCGGGGCTCACCGCGGGCATCACGTCGTTGGCGGGGTCGGCCGTCAACTGCGTCACGGTGCGGGATCCCACGGGTTTGATGTAGATGTCGCTCGTCGGCCGGTGCTGCGTGCTCGAGAAGACCAGGTGCTTGCCGTCGGGCGTCAGCCGTGGATCGAAGTCCGACCCCTCCACGGCGAACGTCGCCGGCGTCAGGCCTTCCAGCGTGTCTACCAGCGTCGCGTCAGGGTCGCCCGACGGGTACGTCGGGCGGCCGCCACCCTCACCCGCGGCGGCCGGGGCCTTCAGCGCGTTGTCCGCCGCCGTCGTCACCCATGCCGGCGTCGTCCGGCCCGTCGGACCGGACTCCATCGCCGCCGCCTGCCACGCCGCCGGCGCCTCCGCGGCGCCAGACACCGGCGCGGGGGCCGGCGTCGTCACGATCGGCATCGGCGCGAACATCGGTTGGTTCGCCCCCTCGCCTGGTCGGGCCTGCGGGCCGCCATTCGACCCGCACCCGGCGAGCACCGTCAGGGCCGCCGCGGCACCGAGTCGCTTGGCGTGCGCACGGACGTTCGTCTGGTGTTGGAAGTGCATGTCGGCGGCTCCGTCTGATTCCTGCCCGGGCACTCCGGCCGCTCGACCCCGGCGTCCTACCGGGGTGCGCCGAGCCATCGCCCGACGCACAGCCCGATTTATCGGACGGTCCCACAACCGTCCTTGAGCTGCCCTCGTTCCATCGGCCGCAATAACCCGCGGGATAAGTCCGGGAATGAAAAACGCATCGCCGGGTCTCGCCCGCGGCGATGCGCTTCATCCTGCCCCCCGGCGAACATCGAGCCCCCACGCCGGATCAGTCGTCCAGCCGCGACCGGCCCGTCGCCGCCGGCGTCTCCGCCGGGCGCAGCCACCAGGCCATGCGCCCGCGCGGCTCCTGCGTGGCGTGCAGGTGGTTCAGGTAGTACTTCAACGACTGGTCCTGGAACTGGTCCAGGTACTCGCGGGCCGCCGTCGGGTTGAGCGTGACGATCTGGTCGATCAGCCGCTGGCGCTCGGGGCTGACCGCCGGCTGCTCGGTGTGCGTCGAGGGGCGGGCCAGGCGATCCATCAGGCGACCGGCGATCGTGAGCACCATGAGGGCACCTCCGTGAGCGGGTCCCCGTGCGATCGGCAACCGCCCCGCCCGGAGCACCAGCGTGTAACTGCTCGCACGAGGCCAGGCGGCCGGGCGTGCACCGCCGGAGCCACAACCGGTTGGGGTCGCCGAGCCGACCGGGCCCGGGAGGTCGCGGTATCACCCCGGGCCAAGAAAATCGCCGGCCCGAAACCGGACGTTGCCCCCGCTCCCACCGCTATCCTCGATGGTGCCACGACCCGCCCGCCCCTCACGCTCCGCCGGCCGACCCGGCAATCGCACCGGCCAGCGGCCCACCGCCCGACCCGGTCAGTCGCCCGCCCAGCACCCCCGCGGCCCCAAGCGGCCACGCCCCCGGCCCAAGACGATCGACCCGGGGCGCGATGCGGTGGTTGCCTGGCTGTCGCGCCAGGCGGCCAAGTGGCCGGGGCTGGAACTTCGACCCTTCGAATCCCCACCGGGACTCGACGGACGCGACGCGGCGCTGGCGCACGCCATCGCCGATGCGGTCGTCCGCCGATGGCTGACGCTGGAGTTCCTGATCAACGCGCGTGCTTCCCGACCGCTCGAGGGCATGCAGCCGGGGCTGCAGGCCGCGCTGCTGGCCGGCGCTGCCCAGATCTTCCTGCTCGATCGCGTTCCGGCGTACGCCGCGATCGACCACGCGGTGGAATACGCCAAGCGTCACGTACGCGCCGGGGCCGGCGACCTGACCAACGCCGTGCTGAGGCGGTTGGCCGAACTCAAGGGCGAACGCTCCGGCGAACCCTGGCGTGCCGAGGCCGACCGGCTTCCCATGGACGGCGGCGGAAGCTTGGCGCTGCGCCAGGCGGTGCTCCCCGACGACACGCTGGCCCGCCTGGGCGTCGCGACGAGCCACCCGCGCGAGATCCTCGAAGCCTGGTCGCAGCGCATGGACACTCCGGCGGTCGCCTCGCTGGCGCTGCACAGCCTGTGCTCCGCTCCCACCGTGCTCAACGTCGCCCACGCCGATCCGGCTCGCCCGCTGCCCGACGATCTGCTCGGCCCCCACGAGTCGAAGCACTGCCGCGTGTTCCGGGGCGGTCGCGAGGCCCTTCTCGCCCTGCTGTCGGCTCGGTCCGACGTATGGGTGCAGGACGCGGCCTCCACCCTGGCCGTGCGGAGCGTGGCCGATCTGCGCCCTGCGCCCCGGCTCATCGTCGACCCGTGCGCCGGCCAGGGCACCAAGACCCGCCAGCTCGCGGCGACGTTCCCCGAGGCCACGATCATCGCCACCGACATCGAGCCCCGTCGCCTGGGCATCCTCCGCGAGTCGTTCGCGGGCAACGAGCGGGTCGAGGTGATGCCCCACACCGAGGTCCACGCACGCTGCGCCCGTGAAGCCGACCTCGTGCTGCTGGACGTGCCCTGCACCAACACCGGCGTGCTGGCCCGCAGGCCCGAGGCCAAGTACCGCTACGCCGTGCGCTCCTTGGGCGATCTGGCCAGACTGCAGCGCAAGATCTTCGACGAGGCGGTTTCGCTGCTGCGGCCCCTGAGCGGGGCCATCCTGTACTCCACCTGTTCCATCGAGCCGAGGGAGAACGAGCAGCAGGTCGAGTGGGCCACCACCCAGCGCGGCATGAGGGCCAGCCGTCTGGAACGCACCATGCCCTGCGGGGCCCCGGAGGACGGGCCCGAGCGGTACAGCGACGGCTCGTTTTCCGTGATGCTCACACCCACCTGACCGGTCGCGCACGCCCGGCCCGGCTGCTAGACTCTTCGCCCGCACCGAACACGATGCCCGGCCCGAACGCCATGAACAGCCTGCTGGAAATCCTCAAGCCCGACTGCGTCAAAGCGCCACTGGCGTCCTCGGACAAGAAGGGGGCGATCTTCGAGTTGTGCGACGTGCTGGCCGGAACCGGCCGCATCACAGACGCCCAGGCGCTCAAGGACGCCGTCTGGACCCGCGAGCAGACCCGCACCACCGGCATCGGCCACGGCCTGGCCATCCCCCACGGCAAGTGCCCCGGCGTCGCCAATCTGGCCATGGCCATCGGCAGGCCCGCGAACCCCGTCGAGTTCGCGGCCATCGACGGCAAGCCGGTCCGCCTCATCATCCTGCTGGCCAGCCCGCCCGACCGAACCAGCGACCACATCCAGGCGTTGGCGCGCGTCAGCCGCCTCATGATGATGGAAGACGTTCGCGAGAAGATCTACGCATCGCAGACGGGCCAGGAAATCTACGACCTGCTGAGCCTGTACGACCAGCGCGTCTGAGCCGGCCCACGCACGCACGCCCATGGCCAACGC
>JAEUIX010000016.1 GCA_016794945.1 Phycisphaerae bacterium | reverse complement strand
GGTGATGAGGGCGACGCCGTCGGGCAGGTGCTGGGCGACCTGGGCGAGGACGTCGCCGGCGACCTGACGGGAGAAGAGGCTGCGGCCGGTCTTGCCCATGATGAGGGTGTCGCAGCCGTAGGTGGCGGTGTAGTCGAGGATTTCGTCGGCGATGTCGGGCGAGCAGGCGTAGATGGGCACGAAGGGGACGCGGTATTGGCGGGCGAGCATGGCGACGGAACCGAGGGCTTCCTGGGCGCCGGGGTCGTCCTCGACGCGGGGGACGTAGCCGGGGCCCATGTCGAGCACGCGGAGGGTTCGGACGTAGATGGCGAAGAGGGTGGCGCCGCGCCGGCGGGCGAGATCGACGGCGAACTCGGCCTGCTGGCGGCCGCGGGCGGCGAGCATGATGCGCGGGCGGGATGGGTCGATGGAGAGGTGCTCGCGCTTGAGCTCGTTGAGCCAGCCGAGCTCGGGGGTGGGGAGCTGGTCGCGCAGGGCGCGGCGGGCGTTCCATCGGACGGCGGCGCGGGCGCAGAGGACGGCGGTGATCATGACGCCGGCGAAGATGGCGGCGCGTGGCTTGGCGACGATGATGGTGAGCTCGACGGCGGACATGAACAGGCCGATGGCCCACATGAAGCGGCGTTCCCAGCGGCCGATGGGCAGGGCGGCGTTGACAGCGCAGGAGACGACGTTGATGGCGATGGCGCCGACGACGCCGATGGCGTAGAGCTCACCGAGGGCCTTGACGTCGGCTTCGATGAGCAGCAGTGCGGCGGGCAGGGCACAAGCGATGAGCAGGCCGATCCAAGGCACGCCGGAGTAGTTGAGGCGGGTGAGGGGGCGCGGGACTTCGCGGTCCTGGCCGAGGGAGTAGAGCACGGCGACCATGGCCATGACGGCGGTGTTGACGGCCGAGAGGAGCAGGAGGCCGAAGACGATGGCGGCGCCGATGCCGAAGGCGGTGCCGACGGCGGTGCCGAAGGCCTGCTGGCCGGTGTGGATGGCCAGCATCTTCATGGCGGTGTCGCGGTACTCCTTGACCTCGGGCGGCACGGCGTCGCTGTCGAGGCGGCCGACGATCTCGTGGGTGACGTAGTCGGGCTGGACGGTGTCGCGGATCTGGGGCAGGGCGCTGATGGCGATGCCGAAGATGAGGTTGAGCAGGATCACTTCGACGAGCACGGGCCAGATGGTGCGCTTGGCGGTGCGGGCGACGGGCTCGTGCATGAGGCCGGTCATGTTGGCGACGGCCTCGAGCCCGGAGAGCGCGAGGATGATGCGGACGAGGGATTCCCAGCGAGCCCAGGCGCTGGAGATGGAGTCGTGCGGAGAGGAGATGCGGCTGAACCCCTCGGCCAGCAGCGGCAGGCTGAGGATGGCGACGATGGCGGAGAAGATGATGGCGGCGATGGCGATGATCAGGGCGAAGCGGCCGGCGCTGCGGGCGCCGAACCAGTTGATGACGCCGATGGCGATGATGGTGAGGATGGAGAGCAGGACGGTGAGCGTCTGCGGCGCGCCGAAGTAGTGGAAGCCCTCGATGACCGAGAGCGAGGCGGTGACGATGTAGTCGCACAGCAGCAGCGTGGCGCCGATGACCGAGAGGGTGGGGCTGAGCTGGCGGGCCGCGGCGTAGACGCCGCCGCCCTCGGGGAAGCAGCGGCAGATGACCGAGTAGGCCCAGGCGACGGCGGCCATGATGAGGGACATGGCGACGAGGTAGAGGACCGAGGCGTGGGCGGTGTAGTAGAAGGCCAGGCCCAGGACGTAGAGGCGGCTGGTGCCCCAGTCGCCGAAGAGCAGCGGCCCGGCGTGGAACCACTTGAGGACGCGCGGGCGCTTCTGACTGACGACGATGCCGGCCATGGGTTCTCCGGGCCGGGGTCCGTTCGGCTTGGCGTGCGGTGCCAGGTCCGAGCGGTCCGGCGACGAAGGGCGGAGTGTATGGAGTGGAGGCGGCGCGGCGGCAAGCGGCGTTTCTGATGTGAAAACCGCGTTTTTTGGTCAGGACCGGGCCTGCTCGAGGGCCTGGGGGATGAAGTCGGCTAGTTCGGTGGCGAGGAGGCCGGTGCTGGCGCCGCGCGATTGGACCCACAGGTCGGCGGCCAGGCCGTGGAGGTGAGCGCCCCAGGCTGCGGCCTGGAAGAGGTCGAGGGGCTTGGCGGGGTTGGGTTTCCGCAGCGCGGGGTGTGCGGGTGGCGGGGGGACGAACTGGGCGATGAGCGCGGCGATGAGGCCGGTGAGGACGTCGCCGGTGCCGGCGGTGGCCAGTGCGGCCGAGCCGGTGGCGTTGACGAGGGTGCGCTGGCCGTCGGAGATCACGGTGCCCGCGCCCTTGAGCACGACGATGCAGCCGAGTCGCTGGGCGAGGGCCTCGGCGGCGGCGGGGCGCAACGCGGGGTCGGCGGGGTCGGCGTCGATGTTGAGCGCGTCGGCCAGTCGGCGGTACTCGCCGGGGTGGGGGGTGAGGACGGCGGCGGCGTGGAAGTCGCGCGAGAGGTCGGGGATCTCGGCGAGGTTGTTGATGGCGTCGGCGTCGATGACGACGGGCACGTCGTGCTGCTGGACGGCGCGGAGGCTCAGCGCGGCGGGGCCGGGGCCGACGCCCAGCCCGGGGCCGACGGCGAGCACGGCGGCTGCGGAGGCGGCGCGGTCGATGGCGGCGGAGGCTTCGTGGGGCTCGACGGCGCCGGAGGGGTCGGTGGGGATGGCCTGGCCGGTGGCGGCGGGGCAGATGGTGATGGCGGCGTCGAGGATGGGGGCGGGGACGAAGAGGCGGACGAGGCCGGCGCCGGCGCGGAGCGCGGCGGCGGCGGCCAGGGCGGGGGCGCCGATCATGCGGCTGGCGCCGGCGGAGCAGCCGCCGACAACGGCGACGGTGCCGAAGGTGCCCTTGTGGCCGGCGGGGTCGCGCGGGGGGAGCGGGGGCAGGCCGTGGGGCGCGGTCACTTGGCGTGCTCCACGTCGATGCGCAGGCGGTTGAACAGCGGGGCGAACTTGACCATGAAGTTGACCGAGTCGTCGTCGGCCAGGGCGCTGGCGTCGAGGCGGATGTGGGTGGCGTCGAATCGCGCGGACGGTGGGAGCGTGGCGTCGAGCGGGAGCCAGCCGGGGCGACCCGTGTCGGCGATGTGGGCCTCGGTCCACATGTGGTATCCGAAGATCGGCTTGCCGGCGGGGCCGGGGACGGCGATGAGGCCGCTGACGACGCGGGCGGGCGTGCCGGCGGCACGGAGCAAGGCGGCCAGGAGCACGGCGTGCTCGGTGCAGTCGCCGACGCGGGTGCGGGCGACTTCGCCGGCGGAGGCGAAGCCGACGGAGAGGTCCTTGCTGCGGATGAACTGGTGGACGAAGGCGCGGAGCGCTTCGGCGCGGGCGGCGGGGCCGAGGCCTTCGACCTTCGCCTTCGCGAGCAGGGCGTTGACGGCGGGGTCGGCGTGGTTGAGCATCTGCGTCGCGGCCAGGCAGTCCTCGGGGCGGGGCTCGGAGGGGTGACCGGCGTCGGGCGCGGCGGCGGGCCCGGTTTCGACGGTGACGCGGAGGGTGCGGTCGTCGATGCGTTCGACGGTCTGGCCGCAGCCGGCGGGCACGTCGGGCATCCGGCCGTCGGCGACCCAGAGGCGGTAGACGGCCGAGGAGATGGATCGCGGGTCGGGCATGGCTCCGGTGGGTGCGACCATGGTGGACAGGAGCAGCTCGGGCGCGTCGATGGGACCGAGGGCGAGGTCCTTGTCGGCGAGGAGCTGCACGACCTTGATGCCGCCGAGGTCGGTCTCGGCGCGGATGGGGCGGCCCTGCTCGTCGACGTACTCGGTGCTGACGACGCCGGGGAAGGCGTCGACGGCGACGGACCACTTGACGGCGGGGACGGTTCGGCCGAGCGCCTCGGCGGTGGTGCGTTCGAGGACGGTGCGGGTGATGACGATGGGGCGCAGGCCGAGCGACGGGTCGATGGTGCGGACGGTGATGGTCTTCTGGCCCTTGGCCAGGGCGTCGGCGACGGCGCGCTCGGCGGCGGCGGGGGTGAGCCAGGCGCCGGCGGGCAGGGGCTGCCGGGATTCGGAGCGCTGGCCGTTGGAGATGGTGACGGTGCGGACGCCGTCGGGCTCGAAGGTGTAGAGCGTTTCGACCGGCGCGGAGCCGAGGGCCTGGAGCGTGCGCATGGAGATGGGGGCGCCGGCGGGGGTTTCCTCGGTGCGGCCTTCGATGCGGAGATCGATGGCGTCGTTGCCCCGCTTGATGGTCAGGCGCACGGTCGACTCGGTGACGATGCGGTCGGGGGTGCGGAGTTCGACGGTGTGCAGGTGGCCGGCGCGCTTGCCGTTCATCTGCATGACGTGCCAGGTGTGCACGGGCCTGGCGGCGGCGGCTGGGGCCGCGGGCTGATCGGCGGGCGGGGCGGCTGGGGCGCCGGCCAGCGCCGGCAGCAGCATCGCCAGCAGCACCAGCGGCCAACGGGGCGGGGCGGGGCGCGGCCGGCGGAGCGTGCTGGGCATGGCCAATGGTAAACCGCGCGCCGGGGCGGGTGGTACGCTTGGGCGTGATCGACACGCACTGCCACCTGACGTTCCCTGACTTTCGCGGGCGGGAGGAGCGGGTGCTGGCCGAGGCTGCGGCGGCGGGGGTGATGGGGGCGATCACGATCTCGACGACGACGCGGGACTGCCTGGAGGCGCTGGCGCTGGCGCACCGGTTCGACAACGTGTGGTGCACGGCGGGGGTCCACCCGCTGCACTCGCACGAGGGGCCGCACGCGTGGGAGAACCTGCGGCGCGTGGCGGCCGATGCGCGGTGCGTGGCGTGGGGCGAGCTGGGCCTGGACAACCATTACCCGACGCCGGACCGGGCGCACCAGCGGGCGGTGCTGGACGAGCAGCTGGCGTTCATCCGGTCGTGCCGGGGCGGGCCGGCGGGGATCGACAAGCCGCTGGTGATCCACTGCCGCGAGGCGTTCGACGACCTGATCCCGGTGCTGCGCGCCAGCGGGCTGCCGGCGGAGCGGATGGTGTTCCACTGCTTCACGGGCGGGCCGGGTGAGGCGCGGAAGGTGCTGGACTTCGGGGCGTGGCTGAGCTTCACGGGTGTGCTGACGTACCGCAACGCGCCGGAGGTGCGCGAGGCGGCGGCGCTGGCGCCGGCGGACCGGGTGATGGTGGAGACCGATGCGCCGTTCCTGAGCCCGGAGCCGAAGCGCGGGGTGCGTCCGTGCGAGCCGGCGATGACGCGGCACACGGCCGAGCGGCTGGCGGAGGTGCGCGGGGTGAGTTTCGGCGCGATGTGCGAGCAACTGGACGCGAACACCGAGCGGTTCTTCGGCGTGCGGGCGCCGGCGCGGGCCGGGAGCGTGCGGCCATGATCACCTGGGGCGCGCTGTTCCATGACTTCAACCCGATCGTGGTGCGCCTGTGGGGCGACTGGGCGGTGCGGTGGTACGGGCTGAGCTACATCGCGGGGTTCGTGATCTGCTGGGCGATGATGCTGGCGTTGGCGCGCCGGCGGCTGATCGCCATTCGCCCTGAGCGGGTGGACGTGGCGATGATGGCGATCGTGCTGGGGGTGCTGCTGGGGGGGCGGCTGGGGTACGCGCTGATCTACGGGCGGGAGCTGCTGACGGGGTTCACGGTGTCGTTCCCGTACTGGGACCTGCTGGCGATCAAC
>JAEUIX010000108.1 GCA_016794945.1 Phycisphaerae bacterium | reverse complement strand
GGCGGGAGCGGGGGATCGCCGCGGGCGGGGCGGGGGATGAGAAGGACCGCGACCAGGGCAAGCGTGACCTGGGGATGGAGGCGATCCTGGAGGTGCTCAGCGGGCGGCGGATGGTGCACCACCACACGCACCGGGCCGACGACATCATGACCGTGCTGCGGCTCAAGCAGGAGTTCGGCTTCCGGGTCACGCTGCACCACGTCAGCGAGGCGTGGAAGGTGGCCGACGAGATCGCCCGGGCCGGCGTGCCGTGCTCGGTGATCCTGGTCGATTCGCCCGGCGGCAAGCTCGAGGCCGCGGAGATGTCCTACGAAACCGGCGCCGTGCTCGAGAAGGCCGGCGTGAAGGTCGCCTTTCACACCGACGACTGGATCACCGACTCGCGCCTGTTCCTGCGGATGGGCGCGCTGGCCGTGCGCGCCGGCATGTCGCGCCAGGGCGCACTGCGGGCGCTGACCATCCGCGGGGCCGAGATCATGGACCTGGCCGCCCGCACCGGCAGCCTGGAGCCGGGCAAGGACGCCGACTTCATCGTCCTGTCCGGCGACCCGCTGAGCGTCTACACCAAGGTCGAGCAGACTTGGGTCGAGGGCGTGAAGGTCTTCGACCGCTCCAACGACAAGGACCGGCTCTACGCCGAGGGCGGCTTCGGCGCCGGGCACGACCAGTCGCCCTACTTCTGCTGCTTCGACGAATCGTCCTTCATGTTCGGCCGCAACGGCACGCAGTGGCAGGCCCCCTGACCCGCGCCCGCCCGAGCGCCGCCGCCCGTTCGAGTCACCCGCCGTCTTCGTCCGCACCCGAGGTCCTCCATGCTCACCCGCCCCCGCCGACTGCTCACCACCCTCACGCTGATGGCCTGCCTGCCGACGGCGGCGCACGCGCAGGTGGCCGTCAAGGCCGCCCGCCTGCACACCATGGGCCCCGCCGGCACCATCGAGAACGGGGTCGTCGTGATCACCGACGGCAAGGTCGCCGCCGTCGGCAAGGCGGCCGACGTCAGGATCCCCGACGGCCATCGCGTGCTCGAGGCGGCCGTCGCGACGCCCGGGCTGATCGACGCGCACTCCACCGTCGGCCTCAGCGGCCTGTACAACACCCGGCACGACAGCGACCAGCTCGAGCGCTCGACCCCGATCCAGCCCGAGCTGCGCGCGATCGACGCCTACAACCCCAACGACAGGCTCGTCGGCTTCGTCCGCTCCTTCGGCATCACCACCGTGCACACCGGGCACGCCCCGGGCGAAGCGGTCAGCGGGCAGACCATCATCGTCAAGACCGTCGGCGCCACCGTCGAGCAGGCCCTGGTCAGCCCGCTGGGCGCCGTCGCCTGCACCTTCGGCCCCTCCGCTCAGAAGGACGGTGGCAAGAGCCCCGGCACCCGCGCCAAGCTCATCGCGATGCTCCGGGCCGAGCTCATCAAGGCCCAGGAGTACGACCAGAAGGTCAACACCGCCCCCGCCGACAAGAAGCCCGAGCGCAACCTGCGGCTGGAAACGCTCGCCCGCGTCATCCGGGGCGAGGTGCCCCTGCTCATCACCGCGCAGCGCGCCCAGGACATCGACGCGGCCCTGCGCCTCCAGGACGAGTTCAAGTTCAACATGATCCTCGACGGCGGCGCCGAGGCCATCATGCTCGCCGACCGCCTCAAGAAGGTCAACGTGCCCGTCATCGTCCACCCCTCCATGATGCGGGCCGTGGGTGAGACCGAGAACGCCAGCTTCACCACCGCCGCGGCGCTGCGCCGTGCCGGCCTCCGCGTCGCCCTGCAATCGGGCTACGAGAGCTACGTGCCCAAGACGCGCATCGTGCTCTTCGAGGCCGCCGTCGCGGCCGCCAACGGACTGACCTTCGACCAGGCCCTGGCCACCATCACCATCGACGCCGCCCGCATCCTGCAGATCGACGGGCGCGTCGGCTCGCTCGAGCCCGGCAAGGACGGCGACATCGCGCTCTTCGACGGCGACCCCTTCGAATACACCTCCCACTGCGTCGGCGCCGTCATCAACGGGGCCGTCGTCAGCGAGGTCCGGCGCTGACGCCCGCCCCGCGATCGTGCAGCAGCCCCGCGACCGCGAACGCCAGCTCCATCGCCTGCTCGTAGTTCAGGCGCGGGTCGCACGGGCTGGTGTAGTTCCGGGGGAGATCGTCCTCGCCGATGCCCGCGGCGCCCCCCACGCACTCGGTCACGTCCAGCGGCGTCAGTTCCACGTGCACGCCCGCCAGCCGGCGGCCGTGCCCCCGCAGCACCTCGTCGGCCTCGCGGATCTCCGCGAGCACGTCGTCGAACGACCGCGTCTTGACCCCGCGTGACGTCACGACGCTGTTGCCGTGCATCGGGTCCACCACCCACAGGCCCCGCCGGCCGATCGAACCCAGCGCCCGCACCAGTTCATCCAGCACCGGCCGGACCCGTGCCACGCCCAGCCGCGGCAGCAGCACCAGGCGTCCCGGTTCGTCGTGCGGGTCCAGGATGCGCACCAGGCGCGCCAGGCGCTGCCCGGTCATCTCCGGCCCGATCTTCAGACCGATCGGGTTGTGCAAACCCCGGGCGTACTCCACGTGCGCACCGGCCTCGTCGCCGGTGCGCTGGCCGATCCACGGCAGGTGGCACGTCAGGTTGAACCAACCCTCCCGGCGCGGCACGCGACGCGTCTGCGCCGACTCGTACCACAGGTTCAGCGCCTCGTGCGAGGTGTAGAACTCCTCCGCCGCCGGGTCCGCCGGCGGGTGCGCCGACACGCGCTCCGCCAGCCGTCGGTACGCCTCGCGCTGCTCCGGCAGCAGCGCCGCCCGCGAGAGGAACCCGAGGTCCCAGTTCTCCGGGTGGTGCAGGTCGGCGAACCCCGCGTCCAGCAGCGCGCGGATGAAGTTCAGCGTCAGCCCCGCCGACCGGTACCCCTCGAGCATCAGCGCCGGGTCGGGCCGGCGCGCTTCCGCCGTGAACTCGGCGCGGTTGATCAGGTCCCCGAAGTACGAGTGCAGCGTTGTTGCTCGACCGTCGACCACGCGCGTTTCCACCGGGCTCGAGCGCGGCTTGGCGTACTGCCCCGCGATGCGCCCGATGCGCACCACCGGCACGTCCCCCGCCGCGCGCAGCACCAGCGCCATCTGCAGCAGCATCTTCAGGCGGGCGGCGATCGCCCCCGACGTGCAGTCCGAGAACGTCTCGGCGCAATCGCCCCCCCACAGCACGAACGCCCGTCCCTCCGCCGCTTCCGCCAGCCGCTGCCGCAGCCGCTCGATCTCGCCGCGGGTCACCAGCGGCGGGAGCAGGGCGATGCGGCCGACCGCCGCGCCCAGGGCCCCCGCATCGTCGTACTCCGGGATCGGCCCCGGGCCCGCCGGTGCGCAGCACGCTCGCCACGAATCGGGCGTCCAGTCGGCCGGGCTGGATGCGGCGCTCGGGGGCACGCCCCAGTGTAGGAATCCGCACGCCGCTCCACGCCGCGTCCCCGATTTGTCGGCCGGCGGTTATGCGACCCCTGACGAACGCCGATACGTCCGGCCAGCGATGACTCGCGGGTGTGCCGCGGGCCGCGAGCACAGACAGGAGTTTCACTCGATGAACCGCAGCAACACACGCCGGACGTTCAAGAACACCACGTCGAACCGCACCAGCCGCCGCACTTCCGGCCGCACCGGCTCGTTCAAGAAGAACAGCGCCAAGCGGACGACGGGCTGGAAGAAGTCGAACCGCACCGGCAGCAACCGCACGAGCAACACGTTCAAGAACACCCGCACCTTCAAGGCGTCGGGCACGCGCAAGAACACCGGCTGGAAGAAGTCCAACCGCTCGAACACGACGGCCAAGACCACCAAGACCGGCTCGTTCAAGAAGTTCAACAAGTCCGGCAAGAACACCAAGTTCAACGCCCGCGCCGGCTTCAAGAGCACCACGAACAAGAAGAACCGCTGGTGGAACAAGAACACCACCGGCCGGACCTTCTCGTTCAACGCGTTCCGCAAGACGTTCCGCAAGGCCGCCTGAACGGCGCCGCGGCGTCGAGCCGAACCGATCCGCAGCCGAGAGATGGATCCTCCGGGCGGGGCGCACAGCCCCGCCCGGTTGTCGTTAGCGCGGCGCCCTGCCGCCGATGGTCAGCGTCGCTCGTCGCTCCCGGCGCGCCCGCCGGTGCCGCCTGCTCAGAACCGGAATCGGCAGCACCCCGCGCAGCAGCCAGCCCGCGGCCAGCAGCACCACGAGCGACACCACCCAGAACTGCCAGTCGCCCACCGGCATCAGGCCACCCCCCCGGCCCGCAGCAGCAGGCCCACCAGCCACGCGCACGCGTACGCCAGCACGCTCATCCATCCCAGCTGCACCAGCGCCCACTTGACGTGCCCGCTCTCCCGCGCCGTGACCGCCAGCGTCGGCAGGCACTGCATCGCCAGCACGTAGTACACCAGGAGCGTCCAGCACGCCCGCGCCGTGAACACCGGCGTCCGCCCGTCGTCGCGCACCGCCGTGCGCAGCTCCTCGGCGACGCCCTCGCCGTCGACCCCGGTCGTCACCACGCTCATCGTGCTCACGAACACCTCGCGCGCCGCGAACGACGCCAGCACCCCGACCGTCAGCTGCCAGTCGAAACCCAGCGGTTCGAACACCGGCTGCGCCGCCCGCCCCATGCGACCCAGGAAACTCTCCCGCTTGGCGTGCATCGCTTCGAGCGCCGCGGCCTCGGTGCTCGCGGCGTCGGCGTCCGACTCCAGCCCCTGCCGGTGCAGCTCGGCCGCCTGCGAGCCCAGCTCCACCGCGCGCGACGGGGGCTCCACCACCGGGAACGCCCCCAGCCACCACAGCAGGATGCAGATCGCCAGGATGTTCGTCCCCGCGTTGCGGATGAACCCCCACCCCCGGTCCACCGCCGTGATCGCCGCCGTCCGCAGGCTCGGCCACTTGTACGTCGGCAGCTCCAAGGCCATCGGCCGGCTGCCGCCGCGCAGGATCGTCCGGCGCGCCGCCAGCGCGCTGAGCACGCCGGCGACCATGCCCAGCGCGTAGCACCCGATGAACGCCAGGGCGGCGAGCATCGGCCGGCCCGGGAACAGCAGCGTCGTCAGCAGCACGTACACCGGCAGGCGCGCCGAGCAGGTCATGAACGGCGCCACCAGGATCGTCGCCAGCCGCTCGCGCGGGTCCGGGATGCACCGGGCGCTCATGATCCCCGGCAGCGCGCACGCGTGGCTCGACAGCAGCGGCAGGAACGAGTGCCCCCGCAGGCCGAACGGCCGCAGCACGCGGTCCATCAGCAGCGCCGCACGGGCCAGGTACCCGGTGTCCTCCAGAATCGAGATCAGGAAGAACAGCAGGCAGATCTGCGGCAGGAAGTTCACCGTCGCCCCGATACCCGCGATCACCCCATCGCTGAGCATCTCCCGCACCAGCCCCTCGGCCATCGCCGACCGTACCCACTCCCCCGCCTGCGCAAAGGCCGTGTCGATGAGGTGCATCGGCACCTGCGCCAGCGAGAACAGCGCGTAGAACAAGCCCGCCATGATCAGCACGAACGCGCCCACCCCCAGCACCGGGTGCGTGAACGCCCGGTCCAGCCGGTCCGTCAACCCCGAAGCGCTCGCCGCCGTCCCCGAGGCGCACGAGGCGTACAGCTCCTCCGCCCATTGGCGCGCCGCGCGCGGGTCGCCCGGCGGCGTTCGAGTCGGGACCGCGGCGGTCGCCAGAACACCCGCCATCTCCCGCGACAGGACCTCCAAACCTTCGCCCGAGCGAGCGCTCATCAGCACCACCGGACACCCGAGGCCCTCGCTCAACGCCGCGGCGTCGATGTGCACGCCCTGCTTCCGCGCCAGGTCGGCCATGTTCACGGCCACCACGGTCGGAAGCCGCCGGCGCAGCGCCTCGCCCGCGAACACCAGGTTCCGCGCCAGGTTCGTCGCGTCGGCCACGACGAGCACCGCGTCGGGCGCCGCCAGCGCCCGGCCCTGCGGTGCCGCCTGGCCCGCCAGCACGTCGCGGCACACGCCGGCTTCCATCTGGTCGAGTTCGAGCGAGTACACGCCCGGCAGGTCGGTCAGGTCCACCGGCTCGCCGGCGCACGTCCACCGCCCCACCCGCGCCTCGAGCGTCGTGCCCGGAAAGTTGCTGGTCTTGTGCCGCAGGCCCGTCAGACGGTTGAAAAGCGTGGTCTTGCCCGTGTTGGGGTTGCCCAACAGCGCCACGTGCGCCGGGCCCGGGCGCGCGCCGGCCGGCTCCCCCGCCGACGACGCAGTCTGCAACCCGACCGTTCCGCTCATCGCACCGTGTTCCACGCGGCCCGCTTCGGCGTTGAACGTCGATCAGACCTCGATCGCGCGGACGAAGATGCGGCGCGCCAGCGGCTCGGCCAGCCCGATGCGGCTGCACCCGCCGCCGTCGCACGCGCTGATCACCGTCACGATGCACGGCTCGCCCACCCGACAGACCCGGATCGTCGCGTTCTCGCACAGCCCCATGGCCGTCAGCAGGCCAGCGTCGCGAGCCTCGACCCGCGCCTCGGCCACGACGGCCACCTGCCCCGCTTTGAGCTGGCACAGCGACACGGGCGGGCACGCCCTGCCGCCGGTGCACGCACACCCGGGTGATGCCGGTTCGCGATCGGCCGAGTCGTTCGGGGACATGCGTCCGCTCCCAGGTCCTTCAGATGACTCCACGGTCACCTTTCAACCATACGTCCAAACGCCGGAGCTCGCCGCTCCATTGCACAACCCTAGCGTCGTTGCGACTGAGTCTCAACCGGCCGGGTTCCGGTCAGTCCAGCGGGATGTTCAGGCGACGGGCGACCATGCGATCGAACCAGCGCATCGGCAACAGCCGCCTCGCGAGGGCCGATCGGCGAGCGTCCCTGCCGACAATGATCCTTGTCGGTGGCCGATGAGCGGTCAGGCACCGCTCAACAGCCCGGCTGGTCTCATCGACACTCACCGCCCGGGTGCCAATCTGCTCGAACGCTGACCGGACCCCATGGATGATGCGGCCGTAGAGAACCAGTCGCGGATCGTCCGGGGGAATGTTCGCCGTCTGGGCATCGCCCTTGCCCCAGATGGGCGTGGCGACGGCACCGGGCTCGATAATGCTCACCTCCACCCCCTGGCCGGCCAGTTCCAACCGGAGCGCATCGCCCACGGCCTCCAGCGCGTGCTTGCTGGCGCAGTACGGGCCGAGGATCGGCTGGCCCACCCGCCCGGCGATGCTGCTCATGAGCACCACGCGCGCCCGACCTCGACCCAGCA
>JAEUIX010000093.1 GCA_016794945.1 Phycisphaerae bacterium | reverse complement strand
CGACGCCGCGACCCCGCAGCGGCGGCAAGGCGGAGGCGGCGGCGGACGCAGGGGGGACGGGGAGAACGGCCGACGTCCTCAACGCGATGACGCGCCGCCGCGGGATCCGGTTGCCCCGCCGGCTGCGGAGCGGAACGCCGGGGCGCCCGCGGCAGCCCCTTCGGTGCCGTGGGTGACGAACGCGATCGCTGCGCCGCGCGTGTCGTTTCACACCTTCGACAGTTCCGCGGCGAAGGCTAAGGTCAGTTACCACCTCTACACGCCCGCGGCATACGCCGACGCCGCCAACAGCACCCGACGCTTCCCGGTCGTCTACTGGCTGCACGGTTCGGGCGGCGGGCTCGCGGGCATCCCTCAGGTCGCCCGGCACTTCGACGCGGCCATCGCGGCGGGAAAGACACCGCCGTGCCTGGTGGTGTTCGTCAACGGACTCGCCGAAGGGATGTACGTCGACTGGAAGGACGGCACGGTGCCGCTGGAGACGGTGATCGTCAACGAACTCGTGCCGCACATAGACGCGACCCATCGCACGCTTGCCACGCGCGAGGGACGGTTGCTCGACGGCTTCAGCATGGGCGGATACGGGGCGGCGCGGCTGGGCTTCAAGTTCCCCGAAACGTTCCGGGCCGTGTCCATCGTCGGCGCGGGGCCGATGCAGGCGGAGCTGATCCAGGCCCCGCGCGCCGGCCGTCAACGTGCGTCGGAGGTGCTCGCGAAGGTCTACGGCGGCGATCAGGGGTACTTCCGAGGTGTCAGCCCCCGCACGCTGGCCGAGCGGAACGCCGCGACCATCGCCGCGAGTTCGCTCGTTCGGGTCGTCATCGGTGAACAGGACGAGACGTTCGACAACAACCGCCTCTTCCACGAGCACCTCGAGGCGCTCAGGATCCCGCACGGGTGGACCGTGCTGCCCGGCATCGCGCACGACCCGATGGGCGTGCTGAGAGCCCTGGGCGATGACAACTGGGCGTTCTATCGGGCGGCCTTCGCGGATCCGCCGGTTCCCGCGCCGCCCGCGGAAGCGGCGAAGCCCGCCGCCAGCGATAAGCCCGACTTCAAGCCTCGCACAACCGTCACACGAACGGTCAAGGTGGGCACGCTCGAACGCCGCGCGTTGATCTACACCCCGCGAGGATACGACGCGGCACGCCCGATGCCCGTAGTCGTTGCCTTCCACGGCGGCGGCGGCAGCCCCGAGGCCATGATCAACTTCAGCGGGCTCAACGACAAGGCCGACGAGGCCGGGTTCATCGCCGTCTATCCCTACGGCACCGGGCGCTTGCCCGACCGCCTGCTCACCTTCAACGCCGGCAACTGCTGCGGCTACGCCGTGGAGAACGGCATCGACGATGTCGGCTTCACGCGAGCACTGCTCGACGACCTGGCGCGTGAGATCAACATCGACGAGAACCGTGTCTTTGCGACGGGGATGTCCAACGGCGGGATCATGGCGTACAGGGTCGCCTCGGAACTCGCGGACCGCTTCGCCGCGATCGCGCCCGTCGGCGGGCCCATGGGCGCCCAGACGTGCAATCCCTCGCGCCCCGTCGCGGTGATGCACTTCCACGGTACGGATGACGCCAGCGCCCCGTTCAACGGCGGCCAGGGCGTCGGGCACCCGCTCACACGCGATCGGCCGGTGTTCCTGTCCGTGCAGCACTCGCTCGACCAGTGGATCAAGGCCAACGCCTGCGCCCGGCCGCCGGAAGTCGTGAACCTGCCCGACGCCGCGGCCGATGGCACGAGCGTCACACGCACAACCTGGGGCGGCGGCAAGGACGGCACCGAGGTCGTCCTGATCACCATCAACGGCGGCGGGCACACCTGGCCCGGACGCGAGCCGCCGCTGCGGATGCTCGGGGCATCGACCCGGGACATCTCGGCCAACGACCTGATGTGGGAGTTCTTCCAGCGGCACGCACGCAAGCCCGCCGCAGGCCGGCGCCGGGCCGACCCGCCGACGCGGCCGGCGCTCTCCAGCGTGGATGTTGTCAACGGCCGCCTTTCGATCGACTGCACGTGCGACAGCAAGAGCACGCCCCGCGCACCGGCGCTGGCCTGGAGCGAGCCGCCCGAGGGAACACGGGCGTTTGCGATCGTCATGCATCACGTCGCCCGCGACGGCGACACGCACGTGTACATGGTCGTCGCCAACATCCCCGCCGCCGCACGCGAACTCAAGAGCGGCGACCTCGGAACGGGCCGCTGGGGGCAGAACACGGTCAACCGCGCGAACGCCTACGCCCCGCCTTGTTCGCAGGGCCCCGGCGACAAGTCCTACACCATCACGCTCTACGCGCTCGCCGAGGAGGCCAAGGTGTCGCCGGGCACGCCCGCCGCCGCGCTGACCCGTGATGCGCTGCTGGCGGCGATCAAGGACACGACGCTGGCGACGGCGACGCTCGAGGTGACCTACGCGCGGGCCAACGCCGCCGGTGACCAGCGTCGACCCGACGGCAAGGCCCCGCGAACGGACCGTTGAACACCGCCGAAGGACCCCGCAGGAGCTTCCGTCTCATGACGTCGAGGAACTTCACCGCCGGGTTGTCCGCCTCGCTGGCCGCGTTGATCGCGGCGTGCGTGCCGGGCGTTGGATCGTCGGCGCGTGCGCGGCAGCCGGTCGAGCGTGACGGCGGCGGTCGTCGCGACGGGCTCATCGCGCAGATGACCGCCTTCAAGACCGACGTTCCGGCGCGGGCGATCGATGTCGTGCTCGCGCGGCCAACAGGCCGTTCGATCACCGTCAGCGTCGTGTGCTACGAGCCAGAGGCCCGTGAGGGGTACGTGGAGTACAGGCGCGAGGATGCGGCGCCGATCTCAAAGACGGAGGTGCGGCCGCTGCCGACGGGCTCACCGGTGCTCTTCTCGCTCGACGGGCTGAGCCCCGACACCGCGTACGTGTACCGCGTTCGCTACGGCACGGCGACGACGACCGTACGGGGAACCGGCGATGCGCCGATGACGCCCGTCGCACCGGCTGAATTCAAGTCGACGGAGTACTCGACGTTCCACACGCCGCGGGCGAGCGGGAAAGACGGCGGGTTCACGTTCACGATCCAGGCCGATTCGCACCTCGACCAGGGCGTGGAGCCGAAGGTGTACGAGCGGACGCTGGCGAACATGCTGCCGCCGGTCGCCCCGGCGCGGCCGGACTTCGTGATCGACCTGGGCGACACGTTCATGACCGACAAGCGCGGGGCCGAGTTCACACGGGCGCTGCCGCAGTACGATGCGCAGCGCTACTACCTCGGGCTGGTGGCGCGGACGGCTCCGCTGTACATGGTGCTGGGCAACCACGACGGCGAGAAGGGCACCTCGGGGCGCGCCGCCGATGACATCGGTCCGTGGTCGTACGCCCAGCGCACGAGCCGGTTCCCGCCGCCGATCATCGACGGCGCGATGTACACCGGCTCGACCGGCATGAGGGACGGAATCGGGTCCAACTACTACGCGTTCCAATGGGGCGATGCGCTGTGCGTCGTGCTGGATCCCTACTGGAGCACGACCGATCGGGTGCGCGGCGGCGGGGGGCGAGCCGGTGCGCCGGGGGCCGGCGGGGGAGCTCAGCCGCGGCCGGGTGACGATCCGCTCGAGCCGACCGACGCCAGTTGGGGCATGACCCTGGGGCGGGAGCAGTACGATTGGCTGGCCCGGACGTTGTCGACCACGACCGCGAAGTACCGATTCGTGTTCATCCACCACCTGGTAGGAGGCGTCGGGGGCGCCGAGGCACGGGGCGGCGCGGAGTCTTCGGTCTACTTCGAGTGGGGCGGGCGGAACGCCGACGGGTCGGCGGGGTTCGCCGCGCGCCGGCCGGGGTGGCCGATGCCGGTGCACGACCTGCTGGTGCGGTACGGCGTCTCGGCGGTCTTTCACGGCCACGATCACCTGTACGTCCACTCTGTGCGCGACGGGGTGCACTACCAGTGCGTGCCGCAGCCCGGCAACCCGGCGGGGAACACCCGCACGGCGGCGCGGTACGGGTACGGCTCGGGCGTTCTTCACGGCAGCCCCGGGCACGTTCGCGTCCGCGTGGACGATTCGGCCACCACGGTCGAGTTCGTGCGAACGGCGGTCGAGGGGCTTGCGCCGGTTGAACCTCGCGACGCCCGTCGGCGGGATCGTCCAGCGCCGGTCGGTGCAGCGGTCAACGGCGCCGTGGTCGACTCCTACACGATCTCGCCGTCGGGCGAACGCCGGTGAGCCGGCGCCGGAACCTGGCGATCACGGTCGGCGCTGTCGACGGCAGGCGGCCAGGCCGGCCAGGGCCGCCAGGGCGCCCGCGCCGGGGGCGGGGACGACGAAGGAGATCTGCACGAACGACCCGTACTGCGGGGTCGAGACGTTGCCCGAGAGCGAGGCGTCGTTGTTCATGTTGCTGGAGATGATGAAGTCCCACGACAGTCGGTAGGTGGTGCCGGCGTTGAGGAATCCCGTGGAGGCGCCCGAGTTCGGCGTGGCGGAGTTGAAGATGCTGCCGGCCGCGCCGAAGCCGCCGGCGCCGGAGCGGAAGACGCCGCCGCTGTAGGTGGCCAGCGAGGGGCCGCTGAGCACTTCCAGACTGACGGCGCCTGTGGCCAGAGTGTTGGAGGTGCTGGCGCCGTCGAGCTGCATCCAGACCGAGCCGCTGAGGGTGTACGCCATGCCGACCAGCGGCGTGAAGAGCACCTGCCCGGTGGTCCGGGCGTAGGGGGAGTTGGTGGCGATGAACGGTCCGCCGGTGTTGCGGAGTTCGTCGATGGTGACGGTGATGCTGGCGAGGTTGGAGGCGAAGTCGTAGTTGTGGGCGATGTAGCCGGAAGCGCCCTGGTTGTTCGAGCCCGCGCCGTAGCCCATGCCGAAGAGCGTCCAGCCGGCCCAGGTGGTGCCGCCCGGCCCGCCGAGATCGACATTGAGGTAACTGGCCGGCCAGTTCTGCTCGGCCACCTGGGCGCGAGCAACGGTGGTGATCGAAACCGCCAGCGCGGCGGCGCCCACGAGCGTTCGTGCGTTCATGCCTCTCTCTCCTTGCCGGCCGCGGCGCGTGGCGCTGGGCGGC
>JAEUIX010000088.1 GCA_016794945.1 Phycisphaerae bacterium | reverse complement strand
TGCTGGGCGGGGCGATCGACGCGTTCGCCGCGGCGGGGGGCGACCCCGATGCGCTGACGCTGGTCGATGCACCGGGGTCGTTCGAGCTGCTGGCGTTGTGCGGGGCGGCGGCGCGGTCGGGGCGGTTCGACGGGGTGGTGGCCCTGGGGTGCATCGTCAAGGGACAGACGCGGCACGATGAGTACCTGGCGGCGGCGGTGACGACGGGGCTGGGGCTGCTGGCGGCGCAGACGGGCGTGCCCATCGGGCTTGGGGTGCTGACCGTGAACTCGCAGCGGCAGGCGCTGGAGCGGGCGGGCGGGGCCGTGGGCAACAAGGGGGCCGAGGCCATGGGGGCGGTGCTGCTGACGCTCGACGCCATGCGGGCGCTCGGCCGGAGGGGGCGCTGATGGCCAGCGGACGCGACCTGCGGCGGCTGGCCTTCCAGGCGCTCTACCAGATCGACGCACGGGGCGGGCAGGCCGAGCACCTGCCCGATGTGCGGCTGTCGCTCGACCAGTGGGAAGGGTTCACGCCGCAGGAACGCGACGCGGCGTACGCCGAGGCGGTCGAGGCATGGAACGCGAGGGCCGAGTCGGACGCGGCGATGGAGGCGCTGGCACCGGCGTGGCCGGCGCGCCGACAGGCGGCTGTGGATAGGGCGATCCTGCGGCTGGCGCACTACCAGATGCACCGGCCAGGGGCGCTGCCGAAGGTGATCGTGAACGACGCGGTGGAACTGGCCAAGCAGTTCAGCACGGACCGATCTCCGGCGTTCGTGAACGGGCTGCTGGACAAGGTGCTCAAACGGGTGCTGGGGGCGGCCGAACCGCCGCGGAGCGAAGGCTGAGCCATGGGCCTGTTCCGGAGCGTGATCTCGAAGTTGAAGGCGGGGCTGTCGCGGACGCGGCAGGCGCTGACCAGCGGGCTGCGGTCGCTGATCTTGGGCCGGCGGCTGGACGAGGGGCTGCTGGCGGACGTGGAGAAGATGCTGATCGAGGCCGACGTGGGCGTCGCGGCGACGCGCCGGCTGCTGGACGGAGCGAAGGAGGATTTCCGGGCGGGCAAGCTCACGCGGTCGGAGGACCTGCTGGAGCATCTCAAGCGGGAACTCAAGGCGCTGCTGGGCGGGCCGGCGGTGGAGATGGCCCAGGCTCCGGCGGGGCCGACGGTCATTCTGGTGACGGGCATCAACGGCGCGGGCAAGACGACGAGCATCGCCAAGATCGCCGCCAAGTACCGGGCGGCGGGCAAGAGCGTGCTGCTGGGCGCGTGCGACACGTTCCGGGCGGGGGCGGTGCGGCAGCTGGAGATCTGGTCGGAGCGGCTGGGGGTGGAGGTGGTCAAGGGCCAGCAGGGCGGCGACCCGGCGGCGGTGGCGTTCGACGCGGCCAAGGCGGCGGCGGCGCGGAACATCGACGTGCTGATCATCGACACGGCGGGTCGGCTGCAGACGCAGGACCCCTTGATGCGGCAACTGGGCAAGATCCGCTCGGTGATCGGGCGGCAGATTCCCGGCGCGCCGCACGAGACGCTGCTGGTGCTGGACGCGACGACGGGGCAGAACGCGCTGCGGCAGGCCGAGGAGTTCTCGAAGCACGCGCAGGTGACGGGGATCTTCCTGGCCAAGCTGGACGGGACGGCCAAGGGGGGCATCGTGGTCGCGATCCGGCACGGAACCCAGATCCCCGTGAAGTTCGTGGGCGTGGGTGAGACGCCGGAGGACGTGGAGCCGTTCGACGCCGACGCGTTCGTCGAGGCGCTGCTGGGCGAGTAGGGCACGGGGCTCGGGTACGATGGCGCATGCTCGCGCCCGGCCGGATCTACCTGGACAACGCGGCGACCAGCTACCCCAAGCCGCCGGGCGTGGCCGAGGCGATGGCGCGGTACGCCGAAACGTGCGGCGCGCCCGCGCGGGGCGGCTCGGCCGAGGCGCGGGCGGCGGCGGCGCTGGTGCGTCAGTGCCGCGAGCGGGTGTGCCGGCTGATCCACGGGGCGGCGGCCGAGCGGGTGGTGTTCACGCTGAACACGACCGACGCGATGAACATGGCGATCCGCGGGGTGGTGATGCACCGGCTGCGGACGACCGAAGGGCCGGTGGAACTGCTGACGACGGAACTGGACCACAATTCGGCCCTGCGGCCGCTGAACGCGCTGGCCGAGACGTTCCCGGGCCGGGTGCGGTGCAGGAGGTTGCGGCTGGACCCGGCGCTGCACGCGGCGGACCCGGAGGAACTGCGTCGGGCGGTGGGGCGGGAGACGGCGCTGTTCGTGACGCTGCACGCCAGCAACGTCACGGGGGCGGTGCAGCCGGTGGAGGCGTACGGGGCGATCTGCCGCGAGGCGGGGGTGCCGTTCGTGCTGGACGCGGCCCAGTCGCTGGGGCACGTGGAACTGGACGTGGAGGCGTGCGGGGCGGACTTGGTGGCGTTCGCGGGGCACAAGGGCCTGCTGGGGCCGACGGGCACGGGCGGGCTGTACATCGCGCCGGGGATGGACGGGGTGATGGATACGGTGCGTGAAGGGGGCACGGGGTGGCGGTCGGAAGACGAACGCATGCCGACGGCGCTGCCGGAGCGGTTCGAGCCGGGGTCGCACAACACGATCGGGATCATCGGGCTCAGCGAGGGTGTGCGGTGGCTGCTGGAGCGCGGGTCAGACCAGGTGCGGCGGCACGAGGCGTCGCTGATCGATCGGGCGCTGGGGCCCGGCGGGCTGGTCGATGCACCGGGGCTGTCGCTGATCGGGCCGGCCGAGTCGGAGCGGCGCGTGGGGGTGTTCACGTTCGTGCACGAATCCATCGCGCCCGCGGAACTCGCGCGGCGGCTGGAGGCGCGGGGGATCATCGGGCGGGCGGGGCTGCACTGTGCGCCGCTGGCCCACCAGCGATACGGCACGCGGGCGGACCCAGGGCGGGCCGGGGGAATGCGGCTGTCGGTGGGGCCGTTCGTGACGGGGGCGGACCTGGACGCCGCGGCCGAAGCGCTGCGGGAAATCTGCCGCGAGCCGGCGGCGGTGTGAGGGCGGTCAGCCCTTGAGGGTGACTTCTTCCCACTTGCCGTGGAGGTGCCGGACGATCTTGCCGCTGGCGACGTACATGACCTGCTCGGCGATGTTGGTGCAGTGGTCGGCAACGCTGATGCAGTAGCCGGCGACGTCGTGCAGGCCGCTGGCAAAGTCCAGGGACATCGCGTTCCTGCTGATCTGCTGGTGGACGTCGCGGATGAGCGCCTGCTTGAACTGGCCGATGGCCTCTTCGCTGAGCAGGACGACCTTGGCCAGCGCGGGATCAAGCCGATCGAGAGCGGAGGTGACGTCACGCAGCACGCCGACGCAGGAGTTGGCCATGACGCGGAAGGTGGCGGGGAGCCGGCTGCCGCAGCCTGCCAGGGTCCGTACCTGCTCGGCGATGGAGACGCCCAGGTCGGCGACGCGTTCGAGCTCGTTGTTGATCTTGACGATGGTGAGCACCATGCGAAGGTGCTCGGGCTTCATGGCGGCGGCCTCGCCGGTGGCGTCGGTGAGCAAGGCAACCGCGGCCTTCTCGAGGTCGACGTCGACGCGGTCAACGGCTTCGTCGAGCTCGGCGATGCGGTCGGCGGCGGCGGGGTCGCAGGAGAAGATGGCCTCGAAGGAGGCCTCCATGAGAGCCTGAACGCGCCGGCCCTGCCGGACCAGGTCGGCCTTGAGGCCGTCGATCCGCTGCTTGAACATGTCCTGGGAATTGGGCATGCGGGGCTCTGGGGCGATGAGCAAGGGTATTCGGGCGCGCGGGCCGGCGGGGCGCGGCGCGGAGGATTCGAGGGATGCCGCCCTTGTCTTGTATTCGTATCATGGCTGGTCCCGGCTTCAATGAACCGAGCGCCGCGCCGGCGCGCAGGCCCGGAATTCACGGAAAACACAAGGAAATCGCATGTCGAGCCGCATCGAGACCGTCGTCGCCCGGCAGATCCTGGACTCGCGGGGCAACCCCACCGTGGAGGTGGACGTGACGCTGAGCTGCGGCGCACTGGGGCGGGCGGCGGTGCCTTCCGGGGCGTCGACGGGCGAGAACGAGGCGGTTGAGCTGCGCGACGGTGACAAGGGGCGGTGGCTGGGCAAGGGCGTGTCCAAGGCGGTGGCGAACGTGAACACCGTGATCGCACCGTCGGTCCGCGGGCTCGAGGCGCACAAGCAGGAGCACGTGGACGGCGCGCTGCTGGCGCTCGACGGCACCCCGACCAAGGCCAAGCTCGGGGCCAACGCGCTGCTGGGCGTGTCGATGGCGGTGGCCAAGGCCGCGGCCGCGGCGGCGCGCCTGCCGCTGTACCGCTATCTGGGCGGCTCGTCGGCGCGGGTGCTGCCGGTGCCGATGTTCAACGTGCTGAACGGGGGCAAGCACGCGGACAACAACGTGGACTTCCAGGAGTACATGATCCAGCCGTGGGGGTTCGACGACTTCGGCGAGGCCGTGCGCGCGTGCGTGGAGATCTACCACTGCCTGAAGAAGGTGCTGCACGAGAAGCACCTGTCGACGGCGGTGGGCGACGAGGGGGGCTTTGCGCCGAGCCTGACGAGCGCCGAGCAGCCGCTGCAACTGCTGGAAGAGGCGACGAAGAAGGCGGGGTACCGCTGGGGGCAGCAGATCTTCGTGGCGCTGGACCCGGCGACGACGGAACTGTGGAACGAGGCGGCGGAGAAGAAGAAGACCGGCTACTGCTTCTTCAAGAGCGACCCGTCGCGGGTGGCGACGAGCGACGAGATGATCGACCTGTGGGCCGGGTGGTGCGCGAAGTACCCGATCCGCTCGATCGAGGACGGGCTGGCCGAGAACGACTGGGACGGCTGGGCGAAACTGACGCGCCGGCTGGGGGACAAGGTGCAACTGGTCGGCGACGACCTGTTCGTGACGAACCCCAGGTTCCTGGCGCGCGGGCTGGCCGAGCGGTGCGCCAACGCGATCCTGGTCAAGGTGAACCAGATCGGCACGCTCACCGAGACGTTCGCGGCGGTGAACCTGGCGATGCGGAACCGGTACGGGGCGATCCTGTCGCACCGCTCGGGAGAGACCGAGGACGCGACGATCGCGGACATCGCCGTCGCGACCAACTGCGGGCAGATCAAGACCGGCGCGCCGGCGCGATCGGACCGGAACGCCAAGTACAACCAACTGCTGCGGATCGCCGAGGACCTGGGCAAGGCCGGGGTGTACGGGGCGGGGACGTGGGCGAGGGCGTAGGGACCAACGAGCCGCGGGGCCCGATGCGCGGTGGGCGCGGCCGCGGACGGGCGACGCGTCGCGGTGCGATTCAGCGCGGCTACCGGACCTGTGTCAGGGCGCGGGAGAATCGCCAGACATCGTGGAAAGAGTTGTAGAGCGGGACCGGGGCGGCGCGGATGACGTTGGGCTCGCGGAAGTCGCAGATGACCGCGTGGCGTTGAAGGGCGGCCAGGGCCTCGCGCGGTCGGCGGCGGACGACCAGGGAAAGGGCGCAGCCGCGCTGCTCGGGATCCCGGGGCGTGAGGATGTCGACCGCAGGGCCCGAGTGGGCGTCGGCGTTGAGTCGATCGATGAGGAACTCGAGGTAGGCGGTGAGGGCGAGGGACTTTGTGCGGAGGGCGGGCATGCCGACGCGGTCGAAGATGGCGAGGGACTCGACGACCGGGGTGAGGGAGAGGACGGGGGGATTGGAGAGCTGCCAGCGGTCGGCGGTGGGGACTGGGATGAAGGCGGGCTCCATGCGGAAGCGCGTGGCGGGGTCGTTGCCCCACCAGCCGGCGAGTTGAGGCAGGGCGCGGTCGGCGGCGCGGCGTTCGTGCACGAACGCGCCGGCGACGGCGCCCGGACCGGCGTTGAGGTACTTGTACGTGCACCACGCGGCGAAATCGACGCCCCAGTCGTGGAGGGCGAGGGGGACGTTTCCGGCGGCGTGCGCGAGGTCCCAGCCGACCGCGGCGCCGGCGGCCTGGCCGGCGCGGGTGATGGCGGGCATGTCGAACCACTGGCCGGTGAGGTAGTTGACGCCGCCGAGCATGACCAGGGCCAGAGCGGGGCCGTGGCGATCGATGGCTTCGAGGACGTCGGGGGTTCGGAGGGTGTGCTCGCCGTCGCGCGGACGGAGGCGGACAACGGCGTCGTCGGGATTGAAGCCGGCGCGGGCGGCGTGGAGGCGGGCCTGGCTGGCGACGGCGTAGGAGTCGCTGGGGAAAGCGCTGTCCTCGATCATGATGCGGTAGCGCTGGGCGGTGGGCCTGTAGAACGAGATCATGAGCAGGTGCAGGTTCACTGTGAGCGAGTTCATGCAAACCACCTCGCCGGGCAGGGCCCCGACGAGGCGGGCCGAGGACTGGCGGGCGAGCTTGTGGTAGCTGAACCAGGGGCGGCGGCCGTGCAGGTGGCCTTCGACGCCGAGGGACTGCCAGTCCTCGAGCTCGCGCTGGATGGCGACGGGCACGGCGCGGGGCATGCAGCCCAGGGAGTTGCCCGTGAGGTAGACGCAGGGCGCGGCGGGATCGACGGAGGGGTCGAGCGCGGCGTCG
>JAEUIX010000076.1 GCA_016794945.1 Phycisphaerae bacterium | reverse complement strand
CCGCGTGGCCGTCGTCAAGCCGCTGGCCGACGACCGCTACGACCCCGACGCCCTGGCGACGCACGACGGGCGGACGCTCGGAGCGACGGCGCTCCGGTCGGCGCAGGAGCTTCTGCACGCCGCACGGGGCGCGGACCTGGTGATCATCGACGAGGTGCACTTCTTCGGGGCCGCGCTGGCGGGCCCCGTCGAGCAACTGCTGGCATCGGGCGTCGCCGTCGCGGCCGCGGGCCTGGAGACCGACCACCGGGGCGCGGTATTCGAGCCCATGGACCGGCTGCTGCACCTGGCGACGGTTGTGACTCGCCTGACCTGCCCGTGCGCGGTCTGCGGCGGGCCGGCGACGCACACGCAGCGGCTGACGCCCGGCGGCGGGCGGATCGTCGTCGGCGGCCCGGGCATGTACGAGGCCCGCTGCGCCGGGTGCTTCCGACCGGGCGTGTGAACGGTCCGTGCAAACGCGCTACCGGAAGCCGGGTCCAATATCGTGCTCGGATGAGCCAGTTCCAGGGCCTGCTGGGCGTCGCGGGGATCATCGCCGTCGGGTGGCTGCTGAGCACCGACCGCCGGCGGGTCAACTGGAGGATCGTGATCGCCGGCGTGGCGGCGCAGCTGCTGATCGCGCTGGTGGTCCTGCGGTCCGGCCCGGTGATCGCGGTGTTCGACGGGCTGGCGTCGGCGGTGGCGAAAGTGATCTCGTTCGCCGACGCCGGCGCGGAGTTCATCTTCGGCAGGGCGTCGGACCCCTCGGGCCCGTGGGGCTTCATCTTCGCGGTGCGCGTGCTGCCGGTGATCATCTTCTTCGCGGCGCTGATGGGCGTGCTCTACCACCTCGGCGTCATGCAGCGCGTCGTCGCGGCCGTGGCGTGGGCGCTCCGTCGTTCGCTGGGGATCACCGGGGCCGAGTCGCTGTCGGCCGCGGCGAACATCTTCGTGGGCCAGACCGAGGCGCCACTGACGGTCAAGCCCTACATCGCGGGCATGACGCGCTCGCAGTTGATGGCCGTGATGGTCGGCGGGTTCGCGACCATCGCCGGTTCCGTGATGGCGGCCTACGTGGGCGTGCTCGGCGATGCGTACGGGGCGATCAGCGGCGCAGCGGGTGGGGCCGACGGCGGGCGTGAGCTGTTCGCCAAGCACCTGCTGACCGCCAGCGTCATGTCGGCGCCAGCCGGCATCGTGATGGCCAAGCTCATGCTCCCCGAGACCGAGACGCCACGCCCCGAGTCGGTGCGAGCCCTGATCGCCGACGAGCGGGGTACGGCCAACGTGATCGACGCCGCGGCCGCCGGCGCCAGCGAGGGCCTGCGTCTGGCGCTCAACGTCGCGGCGATGCTGGTGGCGTTCGTCGCGCTGCTGGCGCTGATCGACTGGCCGCTGACGGCCCTGAGCCGTGTGGACACCCAGTGGCTGCCGATCGCCTCGTGGCGGCAGCAGTGGGGGGTGGGGGAGTTCTCGCTTCGGAACATGCTCGGAGCGGCGCTGTCGCCGGCGGCCTGGTCCCTGGGCGTTCCGTGGCACGATGCGCACCGCGTGGGTTCGCTGCTGGGAACCCAGGTCGTGGCGACGGAATTCGTGGCGTACCTCGACCTGGCCGGGATGATCCGGGAGGGGGCGATCGACCGACGGTCGGCTCAGGTGGCGACGTACTGCCTGTGCGGCTTCGCCAACGTCGCCTCGATCGGCATCCAGATCGGCGGCCTGGCGGCGTTGGCCCCGCAGCGACGGGCCGAACTGGCCGCGATCGCTCCCCGGGCGATGGTCGCCGGCGCCCTTGCCTGCTGGATGACCGGTGCCGTGGCGGGGCTGTTCCTGACGGTCCCGGGCGTACCCTGAGCGAAGATGCGCATCCTGCTGACCAACGACGACGGCATCCACGCCCCGGGCATCATCGCCCTGCACGACGCCCTGCTGGCTGGCGACGGCCGCGTGCTGGCCGATGATCTGTTCACCGTTGCGCCGCTGACGGTGCAGTCGGCCACAGGGCACGGCGTGACCTTCCGACAGCCGTTGATCACCAAGCAACTCCAGGCGTCGCCCACGCTCAGCGGCATCGCCGTCGACGGTCGCCCGGCCGACTGCGTGAAGCTCGCGATCAGCCGTCTCTGGCCCGAGCGTTTCGGCCAGGGATCACGCCCGGACCTGGTCGTCTCCGGCATGAACATGGGCGCCAACGTCGGCATCAACGTGCTCTACTCCGGCACGATCGCCGCGGCCCTCGAAGCGGCGTTTCTCGGTGTTCCGGCGATTGCCGTGAGCCTGCACCACGGCACCGGCAGCCCGCGGTACGACGTGGCGGCGGCACACGCCCGGCAG
Organism: Phycisphaerae bacterium; assembly: GCA_016794945.1. Next base: position 221 of record JAEUIX010000076.1, on the reverse strand, counting down.
GTGATCGATCGGCTGCTGGCGGCGGCGGGGCCCGGCGGGCTGGGGCGCGGCGCGTGCGTCTCGATCAACCTGCCGCGGACCGAAGCGCCCGGGCCGCTGCCGCCGGTGCGGGTCTGCCCGATGAACACGCACGGAATGATCGACGCTTTCACCAAGAATGTGAACCCGCTGGGCGAGACGTATTACTGGTCTGCGGGAACGCCCATGGACTTCCACGCGAC
>JAEUIX010000062.1 GCA_016794945.1 Phycisphaerae bacterium | reverse complement strand
CGCCCGCGGGTCCTTGCGGCTTTCCGGCAGACTGCCCCAGCCGCTCTTCGAGCCGCCGCAGCACTTCCTCCTGCTGCTCGGGCGTCAACTGCGAGAACAGCTTCATCAGCCGCTCGCGCCGTTCGGGGGAGAGCCCGCCCGCGGCGCCCGGCTCGGCCGGACGCTTGGGCGCTGCGGCGTCGGGCGAGCCGGCGGGGGACTTGCCCTGCTGCTGCAGCCGCTGACGAACGTACATCTCGCCGCGGCGCTTCTCCTGCTCGGCGGTGAACTTGTCGAGTTCGACCTGCACGGCTGCGCGCTGCGGTTCGGTGAGCAGCGTCCAGATCTTGGTGTGTGCATCTCCGGCCTTGGGCATCCGCTCGCGGAGCTGGCGCGCCCGCTCCATCATGGCCTCGCGCTGCTTGGCGTCGTCGGGCGACATGGCCTCGTCGGGCGATTCGGGGCCCTTGGGCCGCCGGGCGCCCTTGCCGGGTGCGTCGGGACGCAGCTCGTTCATCGCGTCGCGATTCTCGGCCTGGAACTTGCGCAGCTCTTCGTTGTACGCGCGGTCGATCTCGCGGATCTTGTCCATGACCTCCGGCGACGCCTTGGCGTCGCCGGTCGCGCCATCGCCGATCATGTCGTTGATCGCCTTCATGAAAACCCGGTGCGGGATCTCCTGCACGAAGCGCCCGCGCTCTCGCCCCTCGCCGAACTGCCCCTGTACGCCGGGCACGTCGCGCTGCGGCACCTGAGGACCGCTCAGCGGCGGAGCCTTGCCCGCCGGCGCCGCCGGGGGCGGCTCGGCCGCGAACGAAACGCCGGCCGACAGAACAACGCCAGCCAAGCCGCAGCTGATGACGTGACCAACACGCTGGATCATGGGTTCAACTCCTGGACTGCCGCGGCCTGTTCGCCGGTGCCGCGTTCGGGCGGTCGGCGGTTGTGCCTGAGTCAGTGCAACGAACCGAGGGGGTCGAGATTGCACCTTGGCCTACCCTTGCACCGGGAGCTGGCTGCCGGGGGTTCTGCAGCAATCCCCTTTTTAAGGGATCCGTTGTGAGCCTGACCAAGGAACTGATTCTCGCCGAGCTCAACACCATCGCCGAGTCGTCCACCGGGCGGGGCTTGGTGGAGTCAGGCCGAGTCGCCAAGTGTTCGACCTGCGACGGCCACGTGAACGTGGTCCTGTCGCTGCCGGGGCTCGACGACGGCGCACGCGCGGCGGTGGCGCAGCGGGCTGGGGCCGCGGTGCGCCGGGCGGCGGAGCGGGCCGGCCAGGCGCTGGTCGCGGTGGCGGTGGACACGACCTCCGGCCCGGCGCCGGCGGCGCGAACTGCTTCGGTGTCACTGCCGCAGGCGACACCCGCCCGCCAGGGAGCCCCGGCGGCGCGAACGGCCCAGCAAGCCGCGCCGCTGCTGCCCGACGTGCGGCACATCATCGCGGTGGGCGCGGGCAAGGGGGGCGTGGGCAAGAGCACCGTGGCGGCGAACCTGGCGGTGGGCCTGGCGCTGCGTGGACACGCGGTGGGGCTTTTGGACGGGGACATCTACGGCCCGAGCCTGCCGACGATGATGGGCCTGCACAGCCTCGAGCCGAACGTGATCGGCAACATGCTGCAGCCGTTCCTGGTGCACGGCGTGAAGGCGATGACCATCGGCAAGCTGGTGGACGCTGAACGGCCGCTGATCTGGCGGGGCCCGATGGCGCACGGGGCGTTCAAGCAGCTGATCGAGCAGACCGAGTGGGGCCCCCTGGACTACCTGGTGGTGGACCTGCCGCCGGGGACCGGCGACGTGTGCCTGAGCCTGGCCCAGCTGCTGCGGCTGACGGGCGCGGTGGTGGTCTGCACGCCCCAGCGCGTGGCGCAGGACGACGCCGTGCGGGCGCTGCGGATGTTCCAGCAGCTGTCGGTGGAGATCCTGGGTGTGGTGGAGAACATGTCGTACTTCGTGGGGGACGACGGCAAGGAGTACGACATCTTCGGGCGGGGCGGGGCGCAGATGATGGCCCAGCGCACGGGGGTGCCGTTCCTGGGGTCGATCCCGATCACGATGGACCTGCGCCGCAACAGCGACGAGGGCAACCCGTCGGCGAACTTCAGGGGCGGCTCGGCGCTGGCGCGATCGCTCGACGGGATGGTGCAGAACCTCGAAGCCCAGGTGGCACTGGCCGGCGTGCGGTCCGGCCACGCGACCCCCACGCTGACGATCAACTGACCGGGGGTCGGGATCGCGCGGATTCGGAGTCCGCCTCGGCCGCCCGAAGCCTGAGGGCGGGCGCCCGGTGCGCCGTGCCGGCCTCGTGGACCACGCGGCGTACCTGGTCGCGCACTTCCGCCCCGGGCGAAGCCCACGCTTTGCGGAGTCGCCGCTCGGAAACCACCGCCGCGACCGTCATCACGGGCAGCACGAGCAGGCCGATGAGTGCCCCGAGCTCGGCGGTGGTGAGCTGCTCGAAGGCGCGGGGCGCGAAGTGCCAGACCGCCCAGGCCCCCACGGCCATGGAACCGGCGCCCGCCAGCGCCACGACCGACCGCCTGACCCAAGCCCACCGTGCCTTCATACCACCGGTCCTTCGGTCCTGGAGCGAGGGCGCCGACGTCCGTGGCGCCCGGCGACCGCGCCGCCGGATCGCGGCGCGGGGCGGGGAGTGTTGCGGGCGGCGTGCCGTCTGTCCAGTCCCCACCGGCCGGTCCGAAGAGATTGCGGGATAACCAGAGGGCAGACGTTGGCGCACTGGCAAGCGGAGCCCGCGGCCGGTATCGTCTGCCCTCCGTGCCCAGCATCTGGCCCCAATCCGCGGCGTGGCTGAGTCTCATCGCCGGGTCGTGCGTGGCGGCTGCCCAGCCGCCGGCGCCGGCCCAGCCCGGGGGCGCGCCGCCGACGGCAGCGCCGGCGGTGGAGCCGGTCGCGGCGCCGTCGGTGTCGCAGTACGAGAGCCGGCCGATCCGGGAAGTGGCGTTCAAGGGGATCCGGCCGGAGGACGAGACGCTGGTGCGGAACCAGGTGCGTTCGGGCGCGGGGCAACCGCTGCGCAAGGACGTGGTCGAGGCGGACCTGCAGCGGCTGGTCCGGCTGGGCCGCTTCCGCGAACTGACGGCGAGCGTGGAGCCGTTCGACGACGGGACGGTTCGGCTGATCTTCGAGGCGGTGCAGGCGCCGGTGATCCGCGGGGTGGACGTGGTGGGCAACCGGCAGATCTCCAACGAGGAGCTCCGCGGGGAGGTGAACCTGCTGGCGGGCACGCCCGTGGACCGGTTCCAGATCGACCGCACGCTCCGCCGGATCAAGGACCTGTACCAGAAGAAGGGCTTCTACCAGGCGGACGTGACGATCGACGAGCGGGAGCTGTCCGAGTCCGGGATCGTCCTGTTCCGCATCCGCGAGGGCGAGCGGCTGCGGATCACGGACATCCGCTTCAGCGGGAACAACGCGATCCCGTCGCGCCGGCTGCGCCCGGAGATCAAGTCCGAGACGGTGGACATCTTCAAGTCGGGCACGCTCGACGACAACACGCTGGACCAGGACGTGGCGACACTGGTGCAGTACTACAAGGACCGCGGGTACCTGGACGTGCGGGTGGACCGCGAGGTGCGCCAGGCGCCGAACGCGCGCGAAGCGATCATCACGTTCCTGATCGACGAGGGGCCGCTGTACCACCTGCGCTCGGTCCGGGTGGAGCTCGACAACGGCGGCCTGCCGTCGGGCAAGCCGCCGGAAGTGCTCTCGCCCGAGCAGATCGCGGGGCTGATCGCGATCAAGCCTGGCGACGCCTACAGCCTCGACAAGCTCCGCAAGAGCGTCCAGGCGGTGAGCGACGCGTACGCCCAGATGGGCTACGCCGACGCGCGCGTCGGGCGCGT
>JAEUIX010000277.1 GCA_016794945.1 Phycisphaerae bacterium | reverse complement strand
AGCCGGGTGTCGGCGGGGTCTCCGTGCATGCCCAGGGCCCGGGCGGCGACGCCCCGGACGCCCAGGTCCTCGTCGGGCTTGTCGGCGGGCGGGGCGCCGAGCTTCATGCGGTACATGCGGACGTAGACGTCCTCGCTGCCGAACGGGGCGTTGGCGAGCATGTTGGTGCCGCGGTAGCGCTTGTCGGGGTCGTAGGGGTCCTGCGACCAGACGGCGGCCTGCGCTGGGGTGGGCTGGGCGAAGCCGGCGAAGATGCTCTCGCCCTCGGCCATGCGCTTGGTGTCGATGCCGTCGCAGCCGGGCAGGGCGGCGCAGGTGAGCAGGGCCGACAGCCAGACGGCGGCGCGGGCAGGGGCGTGTGGCATGGCGCGAGTATACGGGACGACGGGGCGTGATACCGTCCGGGCATGAGTGTGCGGACACGAGTGTTGGGAGTGCTGCTGGTGTTGGCCGCGGCGGCGCTGGGCGGGTGCGCCGGCTCGGGGGGGCGGGCGGCGCCGGAGCTGTTCAGCGTGCTGGAGTCGCGCCCGGCGACGGGCGAACTCACGGCCCAGCGGGCGAGCGTCGACGTGGCACCCGAGGTCGAGTACGAAATCGCCGGGGAGCCCGGGGCGGCGTGGCTGGTGTGGCGGCAGGCCGTGTCGAGCGGCGACGGCTGGGTGGTGGTCAAGGCCCGGCGCGGGGCGGGAACGACCGGCGAGCCGGAGGTGGTGTCGGAGATGCCGATGACGCGCCGGGACGATGGGGCGATCGTGTCTCCGCGCACCAGCGAGCGCGACGATGCGGTGGTGACGGAGTTCGAACCGGCGCTGGTGGTGATGCCCGGGGTGCTGCGCGCGGGCGACACCGCGGTTCAGTCGCTGCACATGGTGGTCCGACCGGCCGACCGGCCCGACCGGGTGAAGACCCAGGGCGACGCGACGCACGAGATCCGCTACGAGGCGGATGAGACCGTGCGCGTGCCGGCGGGACGCTTCCGCACGCAGAAGGTGGTGGCCGTGCTGCGGGCCAATCTGGGCACGGCCAAAGTGGAGAACACCACCGAGTCGTGGCACGCGCCGGGAGCCGGCATCGTCGCCGAGCGCCGGGTGGAGCGCGTGACGGTGTTCGGTGTGCCGATCCGCTCTTCGGACCGCACGGTCGTGGCCCGGCGCATCGGCGCCGTGCCCGCGGATCGGTGAGCTACATCTGAAGGCCCGCGGCGGCCGGGCCGCGGAGCCCCACGGGCCCGGCGAGAATCTCGGCGGCGATGATCGCCTTGCGCCATTCGTCGGGCCCCTGGGGGATGCTGGAAGCGGCCAGGGGTGCATCGTCGCGCCGGACGCGAACGGCGTCGGCGCGGGAGGCGTCGGTGTCGCCGGCGGTGATCCGCGCTGCGCCCTGACGGCGGGCCAGGTCGGACTCGCGCTTGTCGCGGATCGCGGCCATCGCCTCCGCCGAGAGGGCGGGGCGTGCCGGCTCGGGCTGTGGCCGCTTCTTCTTGGCCGGTCGGGGTGCCGTCTGGGGCGGCGGCGCCGGCCGGGAGGACGCTCGCTGGCGCGGGGTCGAGGAACCGCCGGGCTGGCTCGGGCGGGATGGGGACGCCGGCGCCTGGGGCGCGGGGGAGCCGGCCTGGCCGATGACGACCACCGGCCCGCCGGGCCAGAGTTCGCCGCTCACCGGTTGGGGTTGGGCGGGGCCGGGCTTGCCGGCCAGGCGATCGCGCAGCTGGCGGAGCTGCTCGCGCCGCCGGTCGGCCAGTTCGCGCTGGCGGCGGGTGTCCGCATCGTCGGGTTGCCCGGCGACGGCGGGTGGGGTGTAGACCTGTTCGCGCGCGGCGGCCGTCATCGGTTCGACGGGGGCGCCCGCGGGTGCGCCGGTGAGTGGGTCGCGCCCGGTGCGGAGCATCTCTTCGATGTGCCGCTGGCGCTCGGCGTTGGCGCGCTGCACCTCGGCCTTTTCCTTGAGCTTGCGGAACAGCCACGACAGCCCGCTGAAGGCGAACAGCAGCAGGATGACGATGACCTGGATGTTGAAGCCCTGGCCCATGCGGCTGGAGGATGGTACCGGCCCGGGAGCGCTACTTCCCGGGTGACCGAGTTTGGGGGGGCGGCTCTGATGCAGGCGGAACCGCGGGTAGCAGCGCTGCGCGCGGGCCTTGGCCGTGCACTTCGAACGGCACGCCGAAGACGCGTTCAAGCGGGCCGGGGGCCAGGACGTGCTCGGGATTGCCCTGGGCGGCGACGGAGCCTTCGGCGTCGAGCAGCAGCGCGGCGTCGGCGAAGCGGCGAGCGATGGCGAAATCGTGCAGCACGACGGCAACGCCGAGGCCTCGGGCGGAAGCCTGCTCGCGCAGCACACTCATCGCGGCCAGGGCGTGGCGCGGGTCCATCGCGGCGCACGGCTCGTCGGCCAGGATGAACCTGGGCGGGCCGTCGCCGGCGACCTGGGCCAGCACCCGGGCGATCGCGGCGCGCTGCTGCTGGCCGGCCGAAAGGGTGTCGAAGCGGTCGGCGGCCCGCTCGGCAAGCTCCATGCGTTCCAGAGCGGCGGCGACCGCGTGCTCGTCCGGCGGGAGGGCGAAGCGCCCCAGGCGGACGAACTGGGCGACGGTGAAGGGGGCCGCCAGACTGGTGCGCTGCGGGCAATACGCGATGCGAGCGGCGCGGGCGGGCTCTGCCAGGCGCCAGGTGGGCGTGCCGTCGAGCGTGGCAGCGCCGCGGGCCGGACGAAGCAAGCCCAGGGCCAGCCGAAGCAGCGTGCTCTTGCCGGAGCCGTTGGGGCCAAGGATGACCGTGAGCTGGCCGGGTGGCAACGAGGCGGTGACGGCCCTGAGCACCGGCCGCCCGGGGCGGTACGCGAAGTCGAGATGCTCGAAGCGCAGCGGCACGGGGGCAGCGTAGCGGGCGGCGCCGCCCCGTCGGGACGGGTGCGGGCCGCCCGGGTGGGGTGTATCCTCGGGCCTATGGCGGATCTCCGAACGGTCGCGGTGACGGGGGCGACGGGCTTCGTCGGGCGCGCGGTGGTGCGGGCGCTGGTGGCAGCGGGGTACCACGTGCGGGCGCTGGCTCGGGACGCGGCCAAGGCGGCGGCGGTGCTGCCGGCGGACCGGCGCGTGGCGATCGTGCCCGGCACGGCGCTGGACGGACGGGGGCCCGCGGACCTGCTGCGCGGGGCGCAGGCGTGCGTGCACCTGATCGGGATCATCCGCGAGGCACGCGGCGGCCAGACGTTCCAGGCGGTGCACGTCGAGGCGACGCGGGCGATGGTCGAGGCCTGTCGGCAGGGCGGGGTCGACCGGTTCGTGCACATGTCGGCGCTGGGGGTCCGGCCCGACAGCCCCGCGCCGTACGCGCGGACCAAGTTCGAGGGCGAGCGGCTGGTGCGCCGCAGCGGCTTATCGTGGACCGTGTTCCGCCCCGGGCTGATCCACGGCCCGGACGGCGAGTTCGTTGGCATGGTGCGGCAGTGGTGCCGCGGCAAGGCGCCGCCGTACCTGTTCATCCCGTACTTCACGCGCCGGACGGAGCACGACGAAGGGGCGGCGCTGGGGCGTGTGACGTTCGACCCTGCGCTGGTAGCGCCGGTGTACGTG
>JAEUIX010000262.1 GCA_016794945.1 Phycisphaerae bacterium | reverse complement strand
CGACGCGATCCGGTACGAGATTCGACAGGGCCCTGGCCGTCGACATGCTCGAGAACGCGATCCCGCGGACGCTGCAGGACCCGGTCGTGATCTTCGTGAACTGCATCGGCCTGAGGAACGGTCGGCGCGAGCAGGCGTCGTTCATGCGCGCGGTCAGGGCTGTCGAGCTCTTCGGGCGCGTCTGGCCGGCCATCGAACTGACCACCGCGGCCGGCGTCTGCGCGATGGTGGACCTGCACAGGCTCGGCAAGATCCGGCGCACCGGCTTCGTCCGCCAGGAAGAGGTCTCGCTGGCGGAGTTCAACCAGACCGTCTTCGGGCTGGGGTACGAGAACCCCCCGGCCATCGAGCGCCAGGTCGCCGGGCGCTGAATCACCCCGCGGGTCGACGATGTCCAGTACTCCCGCCAATCCGGATCGGAGCGGCTCGGCCGCCCCCGACCCGCTACGCCCCATCGGGCCGGCGGTGTTCGATCCCATGGCGCTGGACGTTTCGGAAGAGGAGCCGGTCAGCGCCGCGCCGGTTGAGATGGTGGACCACGCCGGACGCGCCCACCTGCCTCACCATGCCGGTCCGGTTCCGGTCAAGGACGGGGAGATCCGCTCCGGTCGTCTGGCCGGTCTGTCCATGGGCGCCGCCATCGTCACGCTGGCATGGCCCATCCTGTGCGAGTCCATGCTCAATTCGACCATCGGGCTCGTGGATACTTGGCTCGCCGCGCACATCAGCCAGGCGGCGACCGACGCGGTCGGCGCTGCGGCGTACATCCAGTGGTTCGTGGGCCTGATCACCATGGCGATCGGCGTGGGGGCCACAGCGCTGGTCAGCCGGTCCATCGGCGCGGGCAAGATGGCCGTGGCCAAGGCGGCGCTCGGGCAGGCCGTGCTTCTGGCGATCATCGGCGGTGTGTTCGTGGGCATCCTGATGGCCGTCCTGGCGGCGCCCCTGGCCGAACTGACGAGCTTGCGCGGCGAGGCGGCGCACGACTTCCGGGTCTTCCTGTGGGCGTACTGCGTCGGCGCGCCGTTCTCCACGATCCTGTTCGCCGGGACCGCGTGTGCCCGCGGCGCCGGGGACACGCTCAGGCCCCTTTGGACCATGGTCGTTGTGAACCTGGTGAACTTCGGCACGGCGTATCTTCTCGTGCGCGTCGCCGGACTGGGCGTGCGAGGCATCGGCATCGGCACCGCGACGGCGCACGCCGTCGGGGCCGGGCTGATCTTGTGGTTCCATGCGCGGGGCGCCTCGGGTGTGCGGCTCACCGCGGCCCGCATGCGGCCCCACCTGATCACGATCTGGCGGCTGGTGCGCCTGGGCCTGCCGAATTTCTTCGAGACGCTGGGGATGTGGGTGGTGAACTTCGGCGTGCTGCTGATGGTCGGCTGGATGGGCGATGCCGCGATCCGCGCTGCGACCGAAGGCTCGCCGGTGGTGGGGGACTCTTCGGGCATGCAGGGCGCGCATCTGTGGGCGATCCGCGTCGAGGCGTTCAGCTTCCTGCCCGGCTTTTCCATGGGCGTTGCGGCGGGAGCATTGGCCGGGCAGTACCTGGGCGCGGGCTCGCCGAACAAGGCTCGACGCTCGGTCGTCATCTGCGCTGCCGCCGCGGCGGCGATCATGGGCACGCTGGGGCTGGTGTTCATCTTCCTGGGCGGGCCGATCATGCACCTGCTGAGCAAGCAGCCAGCGCACCGCGAACTGACCCCGAAGCTGCTTTTCATCACCGGGCTGGTGCAGGTGCCGTTCGCGTTGTCGATCGTGCTGCGCAGCGCGATGCACGGCGCGGGCGACGTTCGCGCGGTGATGGTGATGACGTGGATCAGCCAGTGGTGCCTCCGCCTGCCGCTGGCGTACGCGATCAGCGGGGTGGACGTGCCCGTTCCGGCGTGGCTCGGCGGCGGGGTGATCGACAACCCGTTCCCGTTCGACCTGGGCCTGCCGGGCCTCTGGATCGGCCTGACGGTTGAGATCGTGATCCGCGCGATCATCTACGGCTGGCGGTTCACCAGCGGAAAGTGGCTGAACGCCCGAGTGTGAGCGGCGTGGCCTACTTGCGGGGGGCGGCGCCGGCGTCGGTCGGTGCCGGCTTGGCGGCGCCGTCTTCCTCCGAGGAGCCCAGACCCGAGACCTTCAGCCGCTGCTTGACGACCGGGAGGCTGAACGTGGCGTCTTCCTCGCCTTCGTCACCGAGGGTCCGTGCCGCCAGTCCGCCGAACGCGTTGGACGCCTGCCGGCGGAACGACTCGATCGTCATCGGGTCGAAGTGCACGATCTGGCAGATGGCCAGGGCCCTGCTCTTGGGCAGCGGCACCGCGAACGTCCGCTGAGGCGTATTGACGCTGGAGAATTCGACGGTCGGGTCGAGGTTGTCGAGTCGGCGTGAAACCTGATCCACCAGGGTCGGGATGTTCAGGCGCGGGTCGGCGCCGGACGCGGCTCGGGCGTCGACGCGGACCCGGTCGACGGTCTTGGCCAGGTAGCCTCTCCCGGTAGCGCTGGTCACGACGTCGCCGGGGCCGCTCTCGATCATGACGGTGGTCCACGCTTCGGACTCGGCCAGCAGACGCTGGAACAGGTCGTGGGCCTTGCGGTCGGCGACGACCTGCGGGCGCACCTCCGCGATCGACTCGGGCGCGGACTCGGGCCGCACGGCGGTGATGACGAAGTAGTAGACGTTGCCGACGGCGTCCTCGAGCGCATCGGACATGGGAACCCCGACCTGGAGGCCGATGGCGGGGTCGCCCTTGCCGAGTTCCTTGACCTTCAGCGCCAGGTCGGCGAACGCGATGCGCGTGGTGCCCCTGCGGTACGAAGACCCACCGATGCCCAGGATCTTGGCCAGATCATCGCGCGTCAGCCACGCCTCGCCGCCGTTGATGGAGGGCGCGGGGATGGTGGTCCCGGTGACCTCCGAGAGCTTCGCTGCCGCGGCGCTGGCCAGGCGCGAGGGGTCTGGCCTTCGGTCCCAAGGTTCCGGCACGACGCGGTAGCCGCCGGACTCCGGCAGGCGGGTGACTTCTTTGAGAATCTCGCCCTTGATGAGCTGGGATGCCTCGCGGATGGCCCGTTCGACGATCTCCCGGCGCAGCGACAGTTCAACGGACGATCGGCGCTGCGGTTCGGTCTGCCCCGGGGCCGCCGGGGTGTTGAGCAGCCGTTTCTGCACCTCGACCGGGTCCAGCGGCACGAAGGGCTCCATCGTGTTCTTGATGAGGCCGAACCACTGGATCCGAACTCGGTCGGGCATGCGGTAGCCGATGCCGTAGTCCCCGCCCCCGACCGGCGTGTTCTTGAACTTCTCGAACAGTTCGTTGACGTCGGCCTCGCTCGGTTCGGGGAGGGTGGCCAGTTTCGCCGGATCGGGCTCCACGACGACGGCCGAGACCGTCGCCGATCGGCCCAGGCGCGCGGCGTCGGCGATCATGCGTTGCTGGCTCAGGCGAGGGGAGGTCAGGTAGAGCTGTCGCAGTCGGTTGATGCCGCGGAGCTCGGCGAGCGCCGCGGCGATCGTGACACCGCGCAGCCCGCTCTGGCCGCGTTCAACGTACGCCTGTGCGATGATGCCGGCCTTGATGCGAGCGAGCAGGTCCTTGACCTTTTCGTCGGTGTCGTAGCGGTCGGGTGGGATCTGGCGGCTGTTGATCGCCTGGAAGAGCTGGTTCTGCGCCAGCTCGTCGAAGACGAACTCGGCGTCGGCTTCGGGGCCGATGAGGCCCGCCCTGCGGGCCTCGTCCGTGAGGAGGAAATAGTGCTCGCCCCGGGCATCGATGCCCATGCGCTCGGTGGAGAGGCCCACGAGCTCGAGCGTCTTGGCGCGCTGGTATGCCAGGGTGCTCTCGCGGAGCGTCACCTTGCGTCCGTCGACGTCGAACACGCGCCGGCTCATGCCGTCGCCGCCGAGGTTGCGGATGACCTCGGGGATAAGGAACGACACCATCAGCAGCACGCCGAACGCGACCAGCGCGATCTGCGTGAACCGCTTGCTCTTGCGCAGCGATCGGAACATGCGAACTCCCGGGACCCGCGGCCGGCGCCACTCGGCGTCGACCGTCGGGACAGGTCTGCGGCGGCGCGGGGGCGCCGCGCCGCCGCGGGCGGGTTCAGCGGTAGAACTCGACGATGAGGTTGGGGTTCACGTCGAAGGGGATCTGGTCCGACGTGGGCATGGCCACGACGCGGACGGTCAGCTCCGCGGGGTTGACGTCCAGCCACTGGGGCACCACGTGGCCCGCGAGCGATTCCATGTTCTCGCGCACGAGCTTCTGGATCTTGGGCTTGACGGTCACCACGTCGTTGACGTCCACCGCCGCCGACGGGCGGTCGGTCTTACGGCCGTTGATGAGCACGTGCCCGTGCGCGACCAGCTGGCGCGCGGCCCAGATCGTGCGGGCCAGGCCCGCCCGACGGAGCACGTTGTCCAGTCGCCGCTCCAGAAGCCGCATGAGCACCTCGCCCGTGTTGCCCTTGGCGGCGCCGGCCTCGGCGACGTAGCGGCGGAACTGCTTCTCGAGCACCGAGTAATGGAAGCGAACCTTCTGCTTCTCGTTCAGGCGCAGGCCGTAGTCGCGCAGCCGCCTGCCGCGGAACCCGTGCATGCCGGGGAACACGAGCTGGCGCTTGGACGTGTGCTTGGGGTTGTCCGCGATCGGAACACCCACGCGACGCGACAACTTCACCTTGGGACCGATGTAACGGGCCATCGACGTACCTCCGTCACCACAGCCGGGCGGGAGCCCCGTGGCGTGTTCGCCTGAGGCGAACGATCTGCGTCCGGTGGCCGCGGCTGCGGTCGGACAGGGATGAGATCCGGGCAAACGCTTGCCGGAAGCCAATGAAAGCCCGGCCGAGCGGCCGGGTCAAG
>JAEUIX010000283.1 GCA_016794945.1 Phycisphaerae bacterium | reverse complement strand
CCCCGGTTCGCCCACCCCGGCCGAACGTTTCTACCTCGGCTGGACCAAGCCCGACGGCGAACGCGAGGTCCGCGGCTACACCGTGTTCAAGCCGTACGCCGACCAGTTCGTCGTCTTCGAATTCGTGGCCCCCGAATCCTCCTGGACCAAGTCCCGCCCGATCTACGAACTGACCGTCGCCACGGTCTCGTTCGAGGACCCTTCCGCCACCGAGGCCTCCCGCCGCGCCGCCGTCACCGCCGGGCGCGCCCTGCTCGAACAGTTCACCCCGGAGTTGTACCTCAAGCACCTGCCGGAACAGACTCAGTGGTTCCGCCTGTGCAAGCCCGCTCCCACCGGCGCGCCGGCCGACGCCGAGGAACTCGGCTACCGCTCTGTCCGCTTCTGGCGCGGCCGTCTGAAGGACATCCCGGGCTTGGCCGGCGGCGGCGACAACCCCGAGGGCATCCTCGTCGAGGTGTCCGCCCGCATCCTCGACCGCCAGGGCGTCAGCAAGTCCATCCGGACCATCGACACCATCGGCACCTACTTCATGACGCTCGATCGTCGAGAAGAAGCCTGGTCTGTCCGGACAGCCGTGCGCGACCCCCGGTCGCGCGAGCCGGCCACCTGGACCGAGACCGGCTTCCGCCGCGACAAGGACATCCAGGTCGCAGTCACGCAGACCGGCCAGCCTGCGCGCAACATCTCCCCGGTCATCCAGGGAGACACCTTCCTCACCCAGGTCGAGGTCTTCCTGCTCCCCAGGCTGGTCATCGCCCTCAAGATCGAGGCCGAACTCGGCTTCTACACCTACCGCACCGACTCCGAGTCCTTCACGCTTCGGCGGGAAACGGTCCGGCGCGACGCGGCGGCCGGCGGGGCGTGGACCATCGTCACGCTCTTCCGGGATCAGTCGGAGCCGCAGACGTCGATCTACCGCGAATCGGGCGACCTGGTTCGCACCACGACCCCCGACGGCAAGCTGTGGGAGCCGGTTTCGCCCGAGGAACTGATGCGCCTCTGGCGCGCCAAGAACCTGCCGACGGGACCGGTGGGCACCACGCGCTGAATCGCGCAAAGGGGCCTTGAACACTCCGCCCCCGCCGCTACGCTGAATCCGGAGAACCCCGCATGGCGACCGAGCGCCTCGTGAGCCCCAAGCCGCTGGCCGTCGAGGCCGACGATGCGCCCAACTGGTCGCTGCGACCCACCCGGCTGGACGAATACGTCGGCCAGCGTGAACTCGTCGAGCGGCTCTCGATCGCGATCCAGGCCGTCCGCCGCCGGCAGGACCCGATGGAGCACCTGCTGCTGCACGGTCCCCCGGGCCTGGGCAAGACCACGCTCGCACACGTGGTCGCCGCCGAGATGGGCGCACGCGCTTACACCACCAGCGGCCCGGCCCTCAGCCGCCCGACCGACCTCGTCGCCGCGCTCACGCGATTGGAGAAGGGCGACGTGCTCTTCATCGACGAGATCCACCGCATGCCCCCCGCGGTGGAGGAGTTCATCTACCCCGCGATGGAGGACTTCCGCATCGACGTGCCGGTCGATTCCGGCATGCACGCCCGGACCATCCAGCTCGACCTCAAACCGTTCACCCTCATCGGCGCCACCACGCGCGCCGGCCTGGTCTCTTCGCCGCTGCGGTCCCGCTTCGGCATCGCCCACCACCTGGCCTTCTACTCCCGCGAAGACCTCCTGAGCATCCTCACCCGATCGGCCCGATTGCTCGAGCTGCCCGTCGGCGACCGCGCCGCGCTCGACGCCATCGCCGCACGCTCGCGCGGCACGCCGCGCATCGCCAACCGCCTGCTCCGGCGTGCACGCGACTTCTGCGAGGTCAAGGCCGACGGCCGCCTCACCGCACCGGTCGTCGCCCAGGCGCTGGCCCTCGAGGGCGTCGACGCCCTGGGGCTCGACCCGCTCGACCGCGCCTACCTCAAGACCATCAGCTCCGTCTACTCCGGCGGGCCCGTCGGCCTCGAGGCCGTCGCCGCCACCCTCAACGAGGACGCCGGCACCATCGAGGACGTCGTCGAACCCTTCCTGCTGCAGATCGGCTTCCTGGCCCGCACGCGCCGCGGCCGCATGATCACCCGCGCCGCCGCCGATCACCTGGGCCTGCCCCCGCCGGCCGAACCCTCCGGCGCGCCGCTCTTCGCCGATGCATGATCGGCGCCGCGAGCCGTTCCGCGCCCAACGTTCGCCACGCACCCCCGCGCCGGGTCAGGACTGGCCGGCGGCCTGCTTCTTGGCCTTCGGCTCCTTGGGCGTCTTGACCGTCTTGGCCACGACGTCCACCTCGGTATAGAGGATCGAGCCGCACGCGCTGCACCGCGTGAACCGCCCCGCCGAAATCCCGTTGATCGTCTCGACCGGCAGCGCCATCTGGCACGAACCGCACGTCCACTCGTGGTTCCGCCGGTCCAGCACCTCGACGCTCGACACCGCCTGGTCGCCCAGCCGCCGCACCAGTTCCTCGTAGATCTTCAGCTGGTCCGAGGGCACGTCCTTCACGAGCGCCGCTCGCTGACCCGTCAGTTCGTCCAGCCGGTCCTTGATCTCCGCCGCCCGCGCATCGCGGTCCGCCGTCGCCTGCGCCACGATCTTCTCGCGCTCAGCCTTCTGCCCCTCCACCTCGCTCACCTGCTTCTGGACCGTCTCGACCTTCTCCATCGAGGCCAGCTCGTTCTTCTCGATCTCGTCCTTCTGCGCCTTGAGCAGGTTCAACTCGTTCAGGAACGCCGAGTATTCCTTGTTGGTCCGGGCGGCGTTCATCTGCTCGCGAAGCGACTCGATCCGTGCATCGATCCGCGCGGCCTCCCCCTCGTCGCCCGACACCGCTGCCTTCAACTGCTTCAGGCTCGCCGACAGCGCCGCGTGCTTCTTGTCCAACTCCGAGAGCTGCTGCGACTGCACCGCCAGGAACCGCTCCGCCGTGTCGAGTCTCCCGCGAAGCCCCCGGATCTGCTGGTCAGCCCGGAAGAGCTTGAGGATCTTGGCGGTCACCGACATGCTGTTCTCCGACGTGCCAGCGCTGGAAGAGGCCATCGGCTCATTCTAGACCCCCACCCTCGCGCCGGTCGCCGCCCTTGCCGCATCATCGCGCCAGCAGCGCGAGCATCCAGAACGCCGCCGGGGCCGTCAGCAGCAGCGAATCCAGCATGTCGATCAGTCCCCCGAACCCGGGCAGGATCCGCCCGGCGTCCTTGATCCCCGCGTCGCGCTTGAACACGCTCGCCGCCAGGTCCCCGGCCTGGCCCAGCAGGCCGAGCACCGCCCCGAACACCGCTCCCTGCCACCACGCCAGCTGCCGCCCCCCCGCCAGGC
>JAEUIX010000282.1 GCA_016794945.1 Phycisphaerae bacterium | reverse complement strand
GCGTACAGCCCCACGGCCCCGCCGACCAGCAGCATGGCCCGGCCGGCGTCGTGCTCCGGCCGCGCGGCGACGGCGGCGTAGACCCCCGCCAGGGCCAGCAGGGCCAATACGCCGAGCGCCCCGGCGAACACGCGGGCGGTGCGCAGCGATACCGCGCCCGAAGCGACCGGGCGGAGACGCTTGCGCGGGTGGGCGCGATCGGCCTCGCGGTCGCGGATGTCGTTGACCACGTAGCACGCGCTGGAGGCCAGGGAAAACGCGGCCAGCGTGCCGAGCACCGCGGGCCAGACCGCCGGTTGACCGATGACGCCGCCGTACACCGGCCCGATGAGCACGAACGCCCCCTTGGACCACTGGTGGGGCCGTGCCAGACGGATCAACGCGGTCACGCCCCCGGCGGGGGCGGGTGCCGGCTCGATCTGGGCGGGTGCGGCGGTCATTCGGGCGCGGGCGGTCGCTGGCCCAGCGTACCCGCCGGGCCGATTTCTACCATCGGCTCAACCCACGCCCATGCCCACCGCCCCTACGCCCATGCCCGGAGAATCGTTCACCCCGGCTGTGCTGTCGGCGGCCGCGCGCGAACTGTTTCCAGACGGACCGGCACTGTTCCGGCGGCTTCAGCACTGGAGGCCCAGGATCTGTCCGTTCGAACGGCTGATCCCCTTGGTGCCGGAGGGGGCCGACCTGCTGGATGTGGGATGCGGCGGGGGCCTGTGGCCGGGGCTGCTCTGCCGACTCGGGCGGGTGCGCACCGCGGCGGGGTTCGACAGTTCGGCCGGTGCCATCGCCCTGGCGCGTTCCATGCGCCTGCCGGAAGGCTCGCCCCGGCCGCGCTTCGAGCACCTGCCGGTGCAGGCCCCGTGGCCCGAAGGACCGTTCACGTGCGTGAGCATCATCGACGTGATGCACCACGTGCCGCCGTCGGCCCAGGCACGGGTGATCGAACTGGCCGCGTCTCGCTTGGCCCCCGGCGGGGTGCTGATCTACAAGGACATGTGCCGCCGCCCCCGGTGGCGCGCCTGGGCCAATCGCCTGCACGACCTGCTGATGGCCCGGCAGTGGATCCGGTACGCGCCGATCTCCGACGTGGAACGCTGGGCGGACCAGGCGGGCCTGACGCTGGAGCACGCATCCTCTCACAACCGGCTGTGGTACGGGCATGAACTGCGCGTGTTCCGCAAGCCCGCCGGGGCGGCGGGCCGATAGCCCGCAGACGCGATGAACGACCGCCCCGAGACAACCCGCGCATGGGCGCCGGCCCTGGCGTTGACAGCGTGCTTCGCCCTCGCGGCGGCGGCGATCATCTTCTTCGGCTCCACGCCCGAGCGCATCCGCGTGGACCAGAACGACTATCACCTGCAGGCCATCCGATCGTTCGCGCAGCAGTGGCCGCGGCCGGACCTGCACGACTACGCCTCGGCAACCACGCCGGGCTACCACCTGCTGATGGCCGGGGCATCGGGTGTGGTCGGCGACGGCGAACGGCCCCTGCGACTGGCATCGCTGCTGATCTCGCTCCCGCTCGTGGGGCTGATGGCCCACTGGTGCGTGCGCCGAGCGGGCCGCCCGGGCGCTGCGCTCATGGCGCTTCCGTTCGCCTGTTCGCCGTATGTGCTCGCGTCGGGCGCGTGGCTGCTGCCGGACAACGCGGCGTGGCTGGGCGTGCTGGGGGTGCTGATGTTCTGCTGGCGCGGACGCGTCGACGGCTGGTTCGTGGCCGGCGGGGCGCTGGTGCTGGCGGTGCTGGTCCTGACGCGCCAGATCCACTTGTGGACCGCCGCGCCGTTGCTGGCCGCGGCGTGGATCGGCAACGGGGCGTCTGGCGACGAACGCCCCCCGCTGCTGTCGCGGATCGAGTTCGGGCTGTTGCTGGGCGAGCCGCGCGCGCGCGTGGCGCGGGCCGCGGCGGCGCTCGTGGCGGCGACGCCGGCGGTGGCGCTGCTGGCGGCGTTTGTGAGCGCGTGGGGCGGGCTGGTGCCGCCCAGGTTCCAGACGGTGCTGCACGGCGGGAACGCGGCGACTCCGGCGTTCGTGCTGTCGCTGCTGGCGATCTACGGCCTGGCGTTGGCGCCGCTGCTGTGGGACCGTCTCGTGGAACTGGTGCGTGAGCGGCCGGCGGTGCTGCTGCTGGCGCTGACGGCCGGCGCGGCGGTCGCGCTCGTGCCCGCGACCACCTACAGCGTGGAGGACGGCCGGTGGACCGGGCTGTGGCAGGTGGCGGCGCAGGCACCGGTGATCGGCGGCCGCACGAGCGTGATCATCCTGCTGCTGGCTCCGGCCGGAGCGGTGGTGGCAGCGCTGATCGCGTCTGGGTTGAACCTTCGTGAACGGTGGGTCTGGCTGGCGGCCCTGGCGGGGTTCACCCTGGCACAGTCGGCCAATCACGCGTGCTGGCAGCGCTACGTCGAGCCGGCGCTGCTCATGCTGGTGGCGATGGCCGGCGCGCGTCTGCTGGCGGATGTGAACCGGTCGGGCGTTCACCGCCGGGTTGCGACGGCGGCCCCGGTGGCGCTCGCGGTGCTGCTGGCAGCGGTGGCCTCGCGGACGCTGTTCGGGCCATAGACCTGCCCCTCCGGGGTCTGAAGTTGCGCCAAAACCTGCACGAGCGTCCGATCCGGGGGTCCGGGAGGTCCGTACCCTGCGGCTCGAGCCCCTTCCGGCAATGAACCGGGCTTGTCTTTGAGCCGACGAAGGACGACACTTCCCCAGATTCTCGTCGGAACCCGAACACCCACCTCACAAGAGCCGAGCATGTCCAAGAACAGCAAGACCAACGGCGCACCGGGCGGGGCGTCGCCGGCCGCCGGCACCGCCGGACGCCGGGCGTTGATCACCGGCATCACGGGGCAGGACGGCTCGTACCTGGCCGAGTTCCTGCTGGCCAAGGGGTACGAGGTGCACGGGATCATCCGGCGCGCCAGCACCTTCAACACCGACCGGATCGACCACATCTACACCGACCCGCACGTGAAGGCGGCGCACGCGGCCAGCGGCGGCAAGCTGGTGCTGCACTACGGCGACCTGTGCGACAGCAACGCGCTGGCGAAGCTGATGAAGCAGACCAACCCGCACGAGGTGTACAACCTCGGCGCGCAGTCGCACGTGCGGGTGTCGTTCGACATGCCGGTGTACACGGCCGAGACGGTGGCGATGGGCGCGCTGAAGCTGCTCGAGGCGGTGCGCGACCACCAGCAGACCTGCGGGCACCAGATCCGCTATTACCAGGCCTCCAGCAGCGAGCAGTACGGCCTGGTGCAGGAGGTTCCCCAGAAGGAAACCACGCCCTTCTACCCGCGTTCTCCCTACGCCTGCGCCAAGGTCATGGCGCACTGGGCCACGGTCAACTACCGCGAGTCGTACAAGCTGCACGCCTCCTGCGGGATTCTGTTCAACCACGAATCGCCGCGCCGCGGCGAGACGTTCGTCACCCGCAAGATCACCCGCGCCGTGGGCCGGATCAAGATGGGGTTGCAGGAGAAGGTGTTCCTGGGCAACCTCGACTCCAAGCGCGACTGGGGCTTCGCGGGCGACTACGTGAAGATGATGTGGATGATGCTGCAGCAGCAGACGCCCGACGACTACGTGATCGCCACCGGGCGGACGATCACCGTCCGCGAGTTCGCGCAGATGGCCTTCGACTGCGCGGGCCTGGCGTGGGACAAGCACGTGGCCTTCGACCCTCGCTACCTGCGGCCGGCCGAGGTGGACCTGCTGCTGGGCGACCCGTCCAAGGCCGCCACCAAGCTCGGCTGGCGTCCCGAGACCAGCGTCGAGCAGCTGGCCCGCATGATGGTGGACCACGACCTCGAACTGGCCAAGCGCGAGAAGACCCTGCGCGACGCCGGCCACAAACTGCCCGACTTCGCCGGGCACGATCAATAGCCCGCGCGCACCCCGGCACTTCGCCCCTTCGATCCCGACCGCAGAGATCCCCGACGAACTCCGCCCCCGACGAGACACGACCCATGGACCACGCTTCCAACCCGCACTTCGCCGCCCTCATGAGCAAGATCACCTCCGGCAACGCCAAGGTCGGCGTCATCGGCCTGGGGTACGTCGGGCTGCCGCTGGCCGCGGCGTTCCACGCCGCCGGCTACAGCGTGCTGGGGTACGACACGGACCCCAACAAGCCGAAGTTCCTCAAGGAAGGCACGCCGTACCTCAAGCACCTGGGGACGGACCTGTACAAGACCCTGGCGGCGTCGAAGAAGTTCGAGGCGACGACCGACCCGGCGCGGCTGGGCGAGTGCGACGCGATCGCGGTGTGCGTGCCGACGCCGCTGGACCAGTTCCACGTGCCGGACCTGTCGTACGTGGTCAAGTCGGCCGAGACGATCGCGCGCACGGTGCGCCCCGGCCAGCTGCTGATCCTGGAATCGACCACGTACCCGTTCACGACGCGCAAGGAGTTCCGCCAGCCGCTGGAGGCCAAGGGCCTGACCTGCGGCAAGGAGATCTTCATCGCCTTCAGCCCCGAGCGCGAGGACCCGGGCAACAAGAGCCACACCACGGTGACGATCCCCAAGGTGGTCGGCGGCCTGGACAAGCCGTCGGGCGAGCTGTCGGTGGCGCTCTACGCCAAGGCGTTCAAGCAGGTGGTCCCGGTCTCCAGCGCCGAGGTGGCCGAGAGCGCCAAGCTGCTGGAGAACATCTTCCGCTGCGTGAACATCGCGATGGTCAACGAGCTGAAGATCGTCTTCGACGCGATGGGCATCAACATCTGGGAGGTCATCGAGGCCGCCCGCACCAAGCCGTTCGGGTTCATGCCCTTCTACCCCGGCCCGGGGCTGGGCGGGCACTGCATCCCGATCGACCCGTTCTACCTGACGTACAAGTCCAAGGAGTTCGGCGTTACCAGCCAGTTCATCGAGCTGGCCGGCCTCATCAACACGCGCATGCCCTACTACGTGGTCGACCGCACCGCCCGCGCGCTGTCCGACCGCGGCAAGCCCCTCAAGGGATCGCGCGTGCTGGTGCTCGGCCTGGCCTACAAGCCCGACATCGACGACGTGCGCGAATCCCCGTCGTTCGAACTCATCGAGGAGTTCCGCGAGCGCGGCTGCCACGTGGACTACACCGACCCGCACGTGCCCAAGACCTTCCCGACGCGCGACCACTGCCTGGACCTGACCGGCGTGCCCTGCACGCCCGAGTCGATCCGGTCGTACGACGCTCTGGTGGTCTCCACGGCGCACGCCGCGTTCCCGTGGGACATGATCGCCAAGGAGGCGAAGTTCGTCGTCGACACTCGGGGGGCGATGGCCAGGTACGCCGCGCAGATGGGTGACCGCCTGTTCCGGGCCTGACGGCGGCGCGCCGGTTCACGGCTGGCCGCTGGGCACCGGCGGGGGGAGCCGCAGCACCCGCGCAATCGGGCGGGCGATGAAGCCCGGAAGCACCGAGAGCCCCTCGGACACGTGCGCGGGCACCACCAGCCGCACCGCCAACAGGTAGATCGCGCCGAACATGGACCCGCACAGCGCAGAACGCAGCAGCGGCTGCAGCGACTGACCGAATTCGAATTCGACGTACAGGCTCGCGGCGGCGGCGAACAGCCCGAGCAGGAACACATCCACGATCGACCCGATCACGATTCGCGCGGGCACGCCGAGGTGGCAGACGGTCGAGAGCGTGGAGATGAAACCGGTGGCGAAGAGGAACGCCGCGACGGCGATCGAGATCGCCAGCGGCGAGCGGAACACGCCGCCGGCGACACCGGCGACGATGGTGAGGCCGACGGCGTTGTGCGTCCAGAGCCAGGCCCAGGCGGCCCAGCGGCCCTGGGCCTGCAGGACCGTGGAGGCGACGCCGACCAGGATCATGCGCAGGGGGTAGCCCACCGACAGCACGATGAGCGGCCAGATCGCCGGCTCCCACTTGCCCTGCCAGATGGTGATCGACTGCTCGATCCCGGGGAACACCACGGCCAGCCCGAGCACCGACGGGACGGTGATGAGCATCGTGGCGCGGATGGTCCGGACGGACGCGCCGCCGAGGCGCTCCGCATCGTTCTTGAATCTCGAGAGCACGGGAACCAGGACCTGCTGCAGCGTGTTGCCGATCACCGACTCGATGTGGAACAGCAGCTGCATCGCGAAGAAGTAGACGCCGATGACTTCCTTGCCGACGAACAGACCAACCACGAGGTAATACGACTGGCCCAGCCCGCCGGCCATCAGGTTGCCCCAGACGATCCAGCGGACTTCCCGCAGCAGCTCGGGCCATCGCCGCATGTCCACCGGATGGCGCCAGGGCCACTCGCGCGTGACGGCGTACCCGACGATCGCCTCGAACACGGCCGTCGCCAGCAGCGGGAGCACGAAACTGACGGCCCCGAAGCCGTTCAGGGCCAGGGCCACCTGCCCCCCGTAGCGCACGACGCCGGAGGTCAGCCCCAGCCAGGCGATCGTCTTGAACCTCAGGTCGAGCCGCAGCCGGACGTACTGGATGGAGTACGTTGAGCTCAGCGGGATCCACGCCGCCGTGATGAGGACCATCCACATCAACGCCGGCTCGTCGTAGGCGATCGCCGCCAACGGCGCGACCGCGGCAAGCACCAGCCCCGCGACGATGTTGACGCACACGCCCAGCCAGAAGACCGGGCCCACCAGCTGGTCGTACTCCTGCCAGCGCTGCACCAGCAGCTCGCGGATGCCGCCGTCCTTGAAGACGGTGACCAGCGAGGTGATGGCGACCGACAGGGCGTAGACGCCGAAGTCCGCGGGCGACAGGATCCAGCCCAGGAGCACCTGGGCGACGAGCACCAGGCTCTTGGAGATCCCGAAATTCACCATCAGCCAGGCCATGCCCGAGCCGACGTGGCCGGCCAGTGAGCGCGAGGCGTCGACCCCGCCCGGGGGTGGCGATGCCGCGGGTTGTGGGTTGGTACTTCCAGGACCCATAACACTGCGTCGAAGCTACCCCCGACGACTTCCGTACGATGCGGGCGACCGACTGTTGCCCGATTGGTCCCGGAGTCTATCGAATCTCCAACGGGGCGCGGCGGAATCTCCTCCCATGTCTCGCGATCCACCCGATTGAACGACCCATATGACCACGAATTGCCACCTTCCATCCAAGCGCATCATCGTCACCGGCGGCGCCGGCTTCCTCGGCAAAGCGGTGATCGCGGGGCTGCGCAAGCGCGGCGTGCCCGAGGCCAACATCTTCGTCCCGCGGCGCAAAGACTTCGACCTCACCGAGCGCGCGGACGTCGAGCGTCTGTACCGTGACGCGTTCCCTGGGCAGAAGGCCGACGTGATCATCCACCTGGCCGCCGAGGTCGGCGGCATCGGAGCCAACCAGAAGAACCCAGGCCGGTACTTCTACGCCAACATGGCCATGGCCCTGCACCTGATCGAGCAGGCCCGGTGCGACGGCCTGATCGAGCGCGGCGGCAAGTTCGTCCAGACTGGCACCATCTGCGCCTATCCCAAGTTCACCCCCGTTCCGTTCCGCGAGGAGGAACTGTGGAACGGCTACCCCGAGGAAACCAACGCGCCCTACGGCGTGGCCAAGAAGGCAGCCTGGCAGATGCTCGACGCCTACCGCCTGCAGTACGGCATGAGGTCCGCGTTCGTGCTGCCGGTCAACCTGTACGGGCCGAACGACAACTTCGACCTGCAGTCGTCGCACGTCATCCCCGCGCTGATCCGCAAGTGCGTCGAGGCTCAGGCCCGACGGGACGACAGGATCGTCTGCTGGGGCACCGGCAGCGCCTCGCGCGAGTTCCTCTACAGCGAGGACGCCGCCGAGGGCATCCTCCGGGCGGCCGAGGCGATGGACGACCCGACACCGATCAACCTGGGCGCCTCGTTCGAGATCACCATCAAGGACCTGGTCGGACTGGTCGTGCGCCTGACCGGCTTCTCCGGGCGCGTCGAGTGGGACACGACCAAGCCCGACGGCCAGCCGCGCCGCTGCCTGGACACGCGCCGCGCCCAGCAGTTGCTGGGCTGGAAGGCCCAGGTCGGCTTCG
>JAEUIX010000210.1 GCA_016794945.1 Phycisphaerae bacterium | reverse complement strand
CGGCGGCGCCGTTGCCGCTCTTGATGTACCAGTTGGCGTTCTCCAGGAGCTGCAGGGCGGCCGATTCGTCGATCCGCGTGAGCAGGGCTTCGTCGATTCCCGACTCTTCGGCCTTGGAGGGGTAGGTGGCCATGAAGCGGCGAACGAGCACCTGCGCGTCGAGCAGGGGCGAGCCGTCGTAGCGCGGGCCCTTGTACTGACCGATGCGCGAGTAGACGCGTCGCTGCATGGCCTTGAGCCGGTAGGGCGAGTTGGGGTAGTTCTGCAGGAACAGGTCGTAGGCGTCGCTGGCGGACTTGAGATCGTGATTGCGATAGAAGTAGTCGGCCAGCTCGATGCCCGCTCGCTCGGCGGCGCGGCTGCCGGGCAGGCGCTCCTGGACGCGGATGAGCAGCTCCTGGCCGACGTCGTCGGCGCCCATCCAGCGGAACCCGAGCCACTTGCGGTTGAGTCCGTTGCAGTAGCGGATGCCGATCTCGAGTTCCCGCTCGATGGCGGTGACGAACTCCGGGGTGCCGGCGAACTGCTTGATGACCGCCTCGTAGTCGTAGAGCGACTCGTATTCGTCGCCGGCGGCGCTGGTGGCATCGGCCCGGAGCAGGTAGGCCTGTGGCAGCAGCGGGTTGTCGGTACGGTCCTTGGCCTCGATGAACCGGTCGAGGATGATGATCGCCGCCGCCGGCCGATCTTCGGCCAAGGCGCGCCGGGCCTCGGCGATCGTCGCCTCATCGGTGCCGGGTTCCGGGGTTGCCAGAGGGACCCACCGGCCGTTCTCGTCCAGCCGGTAGCCCGGGCGCGTTTCGCCCGCGGTTCGAGGCGGCGGCGGGGCCTCCGAAGCGAGCTTGCCGATGTCGACCGGCGAGGGCTTGGGCGCCTCGGCCGGCTTGGGGGGTTGCTCGGCGGGCGGCTGCGCCCACGCCATGGAGGCGCCCGCGATGCAGGCGATCACGGCGACTGAGCGGCGGAGAGCATGCCGTGCGGTCATGGCTTCACGATAGCGAGAACCGGCCCGTGACGGTGCTTGCCCGGTCCGAGCGTGGGAATCTCAGCGGGCTCTCAGCGGGCGACCCCGCGGAGCAGTTCCTGCTCGGCCGCAAGCCAGTTGGATGTGGAATCACCCCCGTGCCTGAGCCATCGGAAATAGGCGGCACGGGCGATTTCTTCCCGAGAGGGGCGGGCCTTCGGCTCGACGGTTGCGGGGCTCGACGGCCGGGTGGCCGGGGCGGCGGCAACGACGGCGGCCGGGCTTGGGGTGGCCGGTGCGCCGGACCGGGGAGCGGTCGGGGCCTTGTTGTTGGGTGTGCGGGCCATCGGTGAACTCCTGTTGAACCGGGCGCGTGGCCCGGGTTCTGTGCAGCCGGAGGGAACGGGCCAAAGCCCGATAACTCGCGATGCTAGGCCAGGCTCGGTTGGCTTCGCGGACGCACGCCGCGTGAGCGTGGGCAACCGGCGCGGCGGGCGCCGGGTCCGGGCTGCGCGTCGGGCCGGCAAGAGGGCCCGGCGGGGTGCATGGCGCCGGAACGGTGGCACCTTGGAAGGCGGGAGCGAACGACCCGCGCGCCATGCGGGGCCGTCGCCCGTGAGGGAGTACGAGAGATGCACGCACGCCTGCTGCTCGCCGCCGCGATCTCTGCCGTCGTCCTGCACGAATCGTGCCGGGCCGACGTGCTGCTGTTCGGCCAGATGCCGGTTGATCAACTCTCGTCGCTGAACTCGCAGTTCACCGGCGGGTCGGAGATGCGTCGCACGGCCGACGATTTCTGGCTGCCGACCGGGAACACGAATCCCTACGCGATCAGCCGCGTGACGGGGTACATGCACTCGTCGCTGGGCGCGGCCGATCCGAGCCGGTACGGGGTGGAGATCTACGCCGACGCGGGCGGGGCGCCCGGCGCGATGCTGCTGCAACGGATCGGCGCCTCGCGGCTGGAGGACCGTGGGTGGGCGCCTTCGAACATGCGGATCGTCGAAGCGATCTTCGATGTCGGCTTCAGCGCGGCGGCGGGACAGCGGTACTGGGTTTCGGTGTTCGGCGTGGACGGCACGACCGGCCAGACGCGGTTCAGCACGTACAACTACGGCGGCGCGACGCAGGGGTACACCGCGCGCTACCAAGTCGGCGGCGGAGCCTGGTCGCCCGTCGAGACCTCGGCGGGTTCCATGTACCGCGACTTCGCGTTCGGCGTGTACGGCGCACAACTGGTGCCCGGGCCGGGTGCGGCGGGCGCGCTGGGGCTGGGTATCTGGGGCGTTGCGGGTCGTCGTCGTCGGCGCTGAGCGCGGGCGTTCAGGGCTTGGGGCGGGACTTCCACGCCGTGAGCACCTCGGCTTCCTTCTCCGGTGAGATCCCGGCGCGGGGCTTGGCGGGGTCGGCCATGGTCGGACGGGGCTTGCCGTCCTTCTCGGCCTGCTCGATGAGCTCGCGCGTCACGCGGATGCGCCGCTCGATCTCGCCGGGAAACCAGGCGATCACGTCGCGGGCCGTCTGCTCTACGGGCGTGCTGGTCAGGCCCGCGGCGACGGCCTTGTCGAACTTACGCCGGTGGAACCCGCGCAGGCCGTCGACCTGCGGCAGCCAGATGGGCAGAACGCCGGGCCCAACGCCCTGATTGGCGAGAAACTCGGTCTCGACCCATGTGAGGGTGGATTCGGAGCCGGCGGCCTTTCGGCAGGCCTCGATCATGGCGGCGGTGGTCAGGCCGCCCACCGGACCGCAGGCGTTGAAGACGCCGACGGTGCGCTGCTCGATGCAGCGGACGATCCAGCGGGCAAGGTCGCGGGCGTCGATGATCTGCACGGGGTCTTCGGGCTTGCCGGGCGCCAGGATCTCGCCGCCGCGGTGGGCGCGCATGGGCCAGTAGGTGAACCGGTCGCTGGTGTCTCCGGGCCCGACGATGTAGCCGGGGCGGATGTTGAGCACGCGACCGGGCATGGCCTTCTCTGCGGCCTGCTCGCAGAGCGCCTTGAGGGGGCCGTACGCGCCGTCGCTCATGGTCTCGATCGAGGGGTCGGGGATCGTGCCGACGGGGGCCGACTCGTCGGCATCGGGCGTGTTGTTGTCGGCGTAGACCGAGAGTGTGGAGATGAACACGTACTGCCGCGCGGCATCGGCGAGCAGCTCGGCGGAAGCGGCGACCATGCGCGGGTAGTAGCCGGAGGTGTCGACCACCGCGTCCCAGGAGCGGCCCTTGAGCGCGGACAGGCCCTCGCCTTTCTTGGGGTCGCGGTCGCCCTGGAGTTTCTCGACCTCGGGGAACAGACCGCCCTTGCGCTTCTCGGTGATGCCGCGGTTGAACAGCGTGACGGTGTGCCCGCGGGCCTGCGCCGCATCGACGACATGGGGGCCAAGGAACCCGGTGCCGCCGAGGATCAGGATCTTCAGCGGGCTGGCGCCGGGCTTGGCGGGGGCCTGGCCCTTGGGCTGGGCGGCCCGGGTCAAACCCGTGCCCAGCGACAAGGCGCCGACGGCGGACATCGAGACGGCGAGGAACTCACGGCGGGAGGTGGACATGGGACGCTCCGAAGAAACTGTGAGCAGAGTCGGGCGAACGCCCGGCGTTGTCGCAGAGATGCTCGAAACGGGCGGACCCGTCGCGAGCGGCAGTCGGTCGGAGCGTACCGGGAGCGCTTCGGCTAGTGTGCCGGCGTGGAACTGACGCCGCTGAGGTACTTCGTCGCGATCGCCGGGGCCGGGCACCTGACCCGGGCGGCCCGGCTGCTGGGGGTGGGGCAGCCGGCGCTGTCGGCCGCGCTGAGGAAACTCGAGGCCGAGGTGGGGGCGAGGCTTCTGGAGCGGTCTCGGCGCGGGGTGGAGTTGACCGAAGCGGGCCGGGCGTTCCTGCCGCACGCCACCGACGCGGTGCGACGCGCAGAGGCCGGCGCCCGGGCGGTGCGCGAGGTGATGGGGCTGCAGCAGGGCTCGATCCGCATCGGCGGCGGGGCGACGGCGACCACGTACCTCTTGCCGGGTGTGGTGTCGGCCGTGCGGCGGGCGCACCCGGGCCTGCGGTACTACGTGCGCGAGGCGGGCAGCGCCGCGGTGGCCGGCGCGGTGCTCTCGGGCGAACTGGACCTGGGGATCGTCACGCTTCCCGTGCTGCACCCCGAGGCGGACGAACTGGTCAGGGTGCCGCTGGTGCAGGACGAATTGCGGCTCATCGTGCCGCCGCGGCACCCGATGGACGGCCGGAAGTCCTTCCGCTGGCAGGACCTGTCGGGCGAGTCGGTGGTGGCGTTCGAAGCCGGGACGGCGGTGCGCGAGGTGATCGACCGCTCGGCGGGCGCGGCGGGAGTGGGCCTGTCGGTGGTGATGGAGTTGCGGTCGATCGAATCGATCAAGCAGATGGTGGCGGCGGGGATCGGCGTGGGGTTCGTGTCGCGGTTCGCGCTCCGCGAGGGGGAGGGGCTGACGTGCAAGCAGGGACGGCTTTCGCGGGGGCTGGCGGTGGTTCGGCGGCGGCGCGGGGAGCCGAGCCCGGCGGTGCGGATGTTCGAGCGTGAACTGCTGCGCATCGCCCGGCGCGGCTGGGAACCGGGGCCGTGAACCGGTGGCGTGCGCTCGCGGCGTGGGGGCTGATCATCGCCTGCGAGACGGTGCTGGGCGTGCTGCGCGGGGCGCTGCTGGCGCCGGCGGTGGGGGAGTGGCGGGCGCGCCAGATCGGCGTGCCGATCGGGTTGGGGGTGATTCTTGCCGTGGGCCTGCTGACGTCCCGCTGGATCGGAACTCGCAACACGGGGCAGCGGCTGGCGGTGGGGGCGCTGTGGGTCGTGCTGACCGTCGCGTTCGAGCTTGCGCTGGGCTTGGGAGTCATGCGGCTCACCTGGGCACGCGTGCTGGAGGACTATGACCTCGCCAGGGGCGGGCTCATGGGCCTGGGTCTGCTGGGGATGTTCCTGACTCCGCTGGCGGCGGCGAGGCTGCGCGGACCGGATCGGCGGGGCTGAGTCAGGGCGCCGGCGCGGGCCAGGGCGCGCCGGCGTCGATCCAGCGGCGAAGCACGGCGATTTCGTCGTCCGTGAGCGGATCCTCCTCCAGCGGCATGCGGGGCTCGTTGCCCTGGCCCAGGATGCGCTTCATGAACAGGCTGCCGGAGGCATCGCCCGGGATGATTGACGGACCGTTCTTGCCGCCCGCCAGCACGGACGAACGGGAGTCGAGCCGCAGGCGACCCTTGCGGACCGCATCGCCATGGCAGTCGATGCACCACTGATCGAGGATGGGCCAGACGTCGCGTGCGAAGTCGACGGAATCCGCCGCGATACCGGGTGCCGGCGCTTCCCCGGGCGGGGCGGGACGACCGGGGGTGGGCGACGGAGCGGGCGGGCCAGCGATACCCAGCAATTCGCGCAACGGGCCGGTGAGGTACTGCTCGCCGTGAGTCACAGATCCGCCGAAGTGGCCGGCGGCTCCCACGAAGACGGCGGCCGGCAGCAGCACCGCCCGCGCGGCCCAGCGCGGCCCAGCGCGGTCGGCCGCGGAGCGCTGGAGCCACAACCGGCAGATCAGCGCACTGAGCGCCAACCCCGCGGCGACGAGACCGAGCGTGCGGTGCGTCAGCAGCGTGGGACCGGGGTCGCCCTGCTCCAGGTTGGCGTTGAGCAGCCCGCTGGCGGCGGCGGCGACGGCCCCGATGGCGCCGAGGCCAAGGCAGGCCCCGCCGGCGGGCGACAGCCCGCGGCCCCGGGCGGCGCTGACCGTCTCGAATAGCAGCGCGGCGAACACCAGGGCGATCGGGAAGTGAACCAGCACCACGTGCAGCCGCCCGGCGAACACCGCCGCGGGCGGGTGGGCGGGCGCAGCGGCGAGGATCAGTTCGTCGAACATGCGGCGAGCCTACCACGGTCGGGCCCGGCGGCTATGGTGGCGCCACGGAGGCCCGCCATGCACAGCCTGACCGACGTTCAGCGGTATCTCGCGGAGCAGGGAATCGACGCCTGGCTTCTGTACGACTTCCGCGGGTCCAACCCGGTGTTCGCCCGCCTGTGCCCGCAGAAGAAGTGGACCACACGGCGGGTGTGGCTGCACATCCCCGCCGCCGGGCGGGGCGAGCCGGTGCTGCTGCACAGCGGGATCGACGGGCCGAGTTTCCGGGAGGTGAATCTGCCCAAGCGGGCGTACCTGGGCTGGCGCGACATGACCGAGGCGCTGTCGGGCCTGCTGGGCCCGGGCGCCCGCATCGCCATGGACTACTCGCCGGGCAACGCGCTGCCGGTCGTGTCGTGCGTCGACGCCGGCGCGGTGGAACTGGTGCGCGGGTTGGGGGCCGAGGTGGTCTCCTCGGCCGACGTGGCGCAGGTGGCCGTCGCGGCGTGGTCGAGCGCCGCGCTCGAGGCCCACGGACGGGCGAGCTGCGCCGTGGCGGGGATCAAGGACGGCGCGTTCGACCTGATCCGCCAGCGGGTGCGGGCGGGCCAGCGGGTGCTCGAGCACGAGGTGGCCGAATTCATCCGCGAGGGGTTCAAGCGCGAGGGGTTGCAGTGGCCAGATGGTCCGATCGTCGCGGTCAACGCTCACAGCGGCGACCCGCACTACGAGCCGGGGGCCGACCGGCCGACGGAGATCACGCGGGGTGATTGGGTGCTGATCGACCTGTGGGCCCGGCGGCCGGGCGATGAGAACATCTTCAGCGACATCACCTGGTGCGGCTTCGTGGGCGACAAGGCCCGGTGTCCCGCCGACCGTTTGAACGTGTTCCAGACGGTGCGGGCCGCGCGGGACGCGGCGCTGGAGGCGGCCCGCACGGGCTGGAAGCGCCCCGGCGGCGTTCAGGGGT
>JAEUIX010000206.1 GCA_016794945.1 Phycisphaerae bacterium | reverse complement strand
CGCGGCGGCGGGGCTGGTGCTGGGGTCTGGCGCGGCGTCGGCACGGCCGTCGGTAGCGCGGAGCTACGCGCGGAACGAGCGGCTTCGGGTGGGGGTGATCGGGTGCGGCGGCCGCGGGACGGGCGCGGCGGTGGATGCGCTGACGGCGTCGGACGGTGTCGAGATCTCCGCGCTGGGGGACGTGTTCCCCGAGCGGATCGAATCGTGCCGGTCGGGCCTGGAGCAGTTGCCGACGGAGTTGAAGCAGCGGGTGGCGGTGGACGGCTCGCGGGTGTTCACGGGGTTCGACGCGTACCGGGGCGTGATCGGCAGCGGGGTGGACGTGGTGATCCTGGCGACGCCGCCGGGGTTCCGGCCGGGGCACTTCGCGGCGGCGGTGGAGGCGGGCAAGCACGTGTTCATGGAGAAGCCGGTGGCGGTGGACGGGCCGGGGGTGCGGACGGTGCTGGCGGCGGCGGAGCGGGCCGCGGCGCAGCGGCTGAGCGTGGTCGCCGGGACGCAGCGGCGGCATGAGCGGTGTTACCTGGAGGCGATGGAGCGGCTGCGCGGCGGGGCGATCGGGGCGGTGCGGTCGGCGCGGGTGTACTGGAACCAGGGGGGGCTGTGGGTGAACGCGCGGCAGCCGGCGTGGAGCGACATGGAGTGGCAGCTGCGGAACTGGCTGTACTTCGCGTGGCTGTCGGGGGATCACATCGTCGAGCAGCACGTGCACAACCTTGACGTGGCGAACTGGGCGATCGGGGCGACGCCGGTGCGGTGCACGGGGATGGGGGGCCGGCAGGTGCGGACGGACGCGGCGTACGGGCACATCTTCGACCACTTCGCGGTGGAGTACGAGTACCCGGGCGGGGTGGTGGTGAACAGCATGTGCCGGCAGATCGACGGGTGCGCCGGGCGCGTGGAAGAGGTGATCGTCGGGACGCAGGGGGTGATGGTGACGGCGTCGGGGCGGGCGCGGATCGAGGGAGAGCGGGCGTGGCGGTTCGAGGGCGAGAACGGCAACCCGTACGTTCACGAGCACGCGGACCTGGTGGCGGCGATCCGCTCGGGCACGCCGCTGAACGAGGGCAAGCGGATCGCCGAGAGCACGCTGACGGCGATCATGGGGCGGATGAGCGCGTACAGCGGCAAGACGGTGACGTGGGAGCAGGCGTTGAATTCGCCGGTAGACCTGATGCCGCGGAACCTGGCGTTCGGCCCGTTGCCGACGCCGGCGGTGGCGGTGCCGGGGCGGACGCCGATCGGTTGAGCGGGCGTTGGCGGGTGCGGGGTGCGACGGAGACGCGGGCATGGACCGACGGGCGTTCCTGGTTTCGGCGGCGGCGGCGGGTGCGGGCGCGGCGGCGCTGCGGGGTGGGCAGCCGGCGCCGGCGGGGACGGTGGGGCGAGCGCCCGAAGGGGGTTGGGGCAGGCTGCGGCCGTCGGTGTGCCGCTGGTGCTACGGCGGGATGTCGCTGGAGGATCTGTGCGCGATGTGCCGGCGGCTGGGCGTGGAATCGATCGAACTGCTGAGCGAGAAGGACTGGGGCACGGTGGAGCGCGCGGGCCTGCGGTGCGCCGTGGCCAACGGGCCGGTGAGCATCCAGCAGGGGATCAACCGGCACGAGCGGCACGGCGCGTTCGCGAAGGAGTGCGAGCGGCTGATCCCGCTGGTGAAGCGGGCGGGGATCCCGAACCTGATCGTGTTCAGCGGCAACCGGGCGGGGCAGAGCGACGCGGAGGGGCTCGACCGGTGCGCGGCGGCGCTGAAGCGGGTGGTGCCGATCGCCGAGGCCGAGGGTGTGACGATCGTCATGGAGCTGCTGAACAGCAAGGTGGACCACGGCGACTACCAGTGCGACCGCACGTCGTGGGGCGTGGAGTTGTGCCGGCGGGTGGGGTCGGAGCGGTTCGGCCTGCTGTACGACATCTACCACATGCAGATCATGGAGGGGGACGTGATCCGCACGGTCACGGCGAACATGAAGTGGATCCGGCACTTCCACACGGCGGGGGTGCCGGGGCGGCACGAGATCGACGCGAGCCAGGAGTTGAACTACCCGGCGATCTGCCGGGCGATCGCCGATGCGGGGTACACGGGGTACCTGGGGCAGGAGTTTCTGCCGCGGGGCGACGCGGAGGCGTCGTTGCGCGGGGCGCTGGAGGCGTGCCGGGTGTGATGGGTTCAGGCGGCGCGCCAGGCGACGGCGCCGTTGCAGATGGCCAGGTCGACGGGCGAGGCGCCGAACTCGAAGGCCAGGGCGCGTTCGTCGGTGTGGCGGAGCAGCAGCAGGTCGGCGCGGAGGCCGGGGGCGATGGAGCCGCGGTCGCGCAGGTGCAGGACGTGCGCGGGGTTGACGGTGGCGGCGGCGAAGGCCTCGGCGAAGGAGAGGCCGAGGTGTCGCACGGCCAGGGCCATGACCATGGGCATCGAGAAGCAGGGGGCCGAGCCGGGGTTGCAGTTGGTGGCGATGGCCAGCAGGCCGCCGTCCTGCACGAAGCGGCGGCCCCGGGCGTAGCGGCCGTCGAGGTGGAAGCCGCAGGCCGGGAGCATGACGCCGGCGGTGTTGGGCGCGGCGGCGAGCAGGGCGAGGTCTTCGCGGGACGAGGATTCGAGGTGGTCGATGCTGCGGGCGTCGAGGCGGAGGGCGGCGGGGACAGCGCCGAGGCTGTTGAACTGGTCGGCGTGGATGCGGATGGGCAGGCCGAGCTCGCGGGCGCGGTTGAACAGCAGGACGCACTGCTCGAGGGACCAGGCGCCCTGTTCGCAGAAGGCGTCGACGGCGATGCCGGGGAACTCCGCGGCGATGGCGGGGAGGGTCTGGCGGACGGTGACGCCGACGAAGCCGGGCTGGGCTTCGTCGATGGCGTGGCCGAGCAGGGCGGTGGGCACGAGGGTGCCGGGGAACGACTGCTGGGCCAGGCGCACGGCGCGGAGCATCTTGAGCTCGGCGTCGGTGGTCAGGCCGTAGCCGCTCTTGACCTCGATGGTGGTCGAGCCGTTGGCGAGCATGAGCCGGGCGCGGGCGAGCAGGTCGGCGGCGAGCGACTCGACGGAGGCCTCTCGCACCGCGCGGACGGTGGCCATGATGCCGCCGCCCCGCCTGAGGATTTCGAGGTAGGGCACGCCGCGGCGCTTGGCTTCCCACTCGTCGAGTCGCTGGCCGGCCCAGCAGAGGTGGGTGTGGCAGTCGACGAGGCCGGGGATGAGGACGCGGCCGTTGGCGTCGATCTCGGCGGGGTCGGCGGGGTCGATGAGTGCGCGGCGGGTGGTGGGCTTGACCTCGCGGACGGACTTGATGCGGCCGTCGTCGATGGTGACGTCGGCGCGGGGGATGACGGGGAGGGCGTCGAGGTCGGCGCGGCGCTTGGGGCCGGGGGCGAAGCCGGCGACGCGGGCGTTGCGGATGACGAGTCGGCCGGGGGCGGCGGTCACGCGAAGCGCTCCGCGCAGCCGCGCAGGAAGGTGATAAAGAGGTGGACGGCCAGGCGGGCGGTCTGGTGGTCGCGGTCGTGGGAGGGGTTGAGTTCCATGAGGTCGAAGCAGCGGGTGTCCGGGCAGCGGCCGGCGGCGAAGGCGAAGCGTTCGGCGGTGCGCGGGGAGAGGCCGGCGGGGTTGAGGGCGCTGACGCCGGGCGCGGAGGCGGCGTCGATGGCGTCGAGATCGATGGAGACGAAGCCGGGGCCGGCGCAGACGAAGCGTTCGGGGTGGAGGCGGGATTCGTCGATGGCGTCGGGGCCGGGGCCGACGGGGTGGATCTCGCCGCCTTTGGAAAGGAACCACTGCCAATGTTCGCGGGCGTTGACGATGGGGTTGGCGCCGATGTTGACGAGCGAGGGCAGGCGGAGGTCTTCGAGGATGCGGCGGAAGGCCATGCCGGAGCCGGGCTCGGGGCGGACGTCGAGATGGGCGTCGAGGTAGAGGCCTCGGGAGAGCGGCGAGCGCTGGTGGACGGCGCGGACGAGCGGCCAGGTGAGGTCGTGGCCGCCGCCGACGGCGACGGGGAGCAGGCCGAGGTCCAAGAGGCGGGAGACGGCGGCGGAGACGCGGTCGTGGGTTTCGTGCAGGGACTTGCCGGGGAGGACGTCGCCGGCGTCGAAGACGCGTGGGAGGTGGAGGCCGTCGCCCTGGGCGGCGACGCCGTAGCGGGAGAGGGCGGAGCGGAAGGCGTGGGGCCCTTCGCGGGCGCCGGGGCGGCCGTGGTTCATGGCGACGCCGGTGTCGTCGGGCAGGCCGAGGAGCGCGACGCGGCAGCCGTCGGGCGAGCGGGGTGCATCGGCGTCGGCGGTCACGATGGCGCCGGCGAGACGGCCGGGCGGGATCGGCGGGTAGACCGGCGGGGCCGTGTGCGGGACCATGCGAAGAGGATAGCGGAGGGGCGGGCGGGCTCCGGTAGACTGGCGGCATGAACCAGACGTGGCGAGCGGCGATGGCGATGGCGGCGGGGATTGTTGGGGCGTGGTGCGCGGCG
Source organism: Phycisphaerae bacterium (assembly GCA_016794945.1). Next base: position 976 of record JAEUIX010000206.1, on the reverse strand, counting down.
GCGCGGGGGGATGTGCGCTTGCCGGGGATCTTCGGGGATGGGATGGTGGTGCAGCAGCAGGCCGAGGCGGTGGTGTGGGGCTGGGCGCGGCCCGGCGAGAAGGTAGTGGTGTCGGCGGACTGGGAGGTGGACGGGGCCAGGCCGGCGGTGGAGACGGCGGCGGATGAGCGGGGGTGGTTCCGGGCGAAGGTGCGAACGCCGGCGGGGTCGGACCGGGCGTACACGCTGACGGTGGCGGGGGAGGCCACGGTGCGGCTGCGGGGCGTGCTGGTGGGGGAGGTGTGGGTGTGCTCGGGTCAGTCGAACATGGAGTGGCCGCTGGAGCGGAGCGCGGGGGGAAAGCAGGAGATCGAGAACGCCAACGACCCGCTGCTGCGGCTGTACACGGTCAAGCAGGGGATCTCGCTGCACGAACTGATTGACTGTCAGGGGACGTGGCGGGCGTGCACGCCGGAGAGCGCGCGGGGCTTCAGCGGCGTGGCGTACGCCTTTGGGCGGCGGCTGCGCGAGCAACTGGGGGTGCCTGTGGGGCTGGTGCAGACGACGTGGGGCGGCACACCGGTGGAGGCGTGGATGCCCGAGGGGGCGCTGGCGCCGTTCGGCGAGTTCGGCGAGACGCTGCGGCGGCACGCAGCGCTGCGCGATCCGGCGAGCCGGGAGGCGGAGATGGAGAACTCGCGGCCGGCGTGGTGGCGGGCGCTGGACGGGCGGGCGAAGCCGCCGGTGGACGGCGGGTGGAACGCGGCGGGTTTCGACGATTCGGCGTGGGCGGAGGTGAATCTGCCGGGGCAGTTCGCCGGCGCGCTGGCGGGTTTCGATGGGGTGGTGTACCACCGGCGGGTGGTGGCGCTGCCGCCGGAGGCCGAGGGGCGCGCGGCGGTGCTGGAACTGGGGCCGATCGACGATCGGGACGAGACGTGGGTGAACGGGACGCTGGTGGGGGCGACGCGCGCCGATGGGCAGTGGAGCAAGGAGC
>JAEUIX010000193.1 GCA_016794945.1 Phycisphaerae bacterium | reverse complement strand
GGTGTTCACGCGCGAGTTCGACGTGACGTTCGACGTTCGTCCCGTGGACTTCGACCGGCTGGCGACGGAACTGGAGGTCGGGTCGGAGCGGTTCGACGAGGGGCTCCGAGCGGAGATCGAGGACGCGGTGACGCGGGAGGCGTCGGCCGAGACCGACCGGTCGTTGGCGGCGCTGCTGCGCGCGGTGGGGTCGTCGAAGGCGGCGGGGATGAGCGACGGGGAGCTGGTGCGGGCGCTGCGGGAGGGGTGCGTGGGCACGGGGACGGTCGAGCGGCTCCGGCGGACGCTGCTGGTGGGGGCTTCGGCCGGGGTGTGGGCGATGACGGGACGGGAGTGGGTGCGGCTGAGCGAGGAGCCCGCGGACGACGCGGTGTGGGAGGTGGCGCCGAGTCGGCTGTGGCTGCTGCGGGACCGGACGCTGCTGACGATGCAGTGGAACGGCAAGGGGGAGGCGTCTGCGGCGCAGCGGGTCGGCGGGCAGCAGGAGCTGCGGAGCGCCGGCCGGCTGCACGGGCTGCAGATCTGCTTCTTCCGCTCGCCGGCGCGGGCGCGAGACGTGGGCGTCGGCGTGCTGTCGGACGCGGGGCTGCTGATCTACTTCAACGGGCACTTCGAGACGTTCAACCTGCCGCAGGGGCTCAGCGACCGGCGGCCGATCGTGCGCCGGCTGACGACCTACGGCAAGGCGTGGAACGTGATCACGTCCGAGGGCGTGTTCATGTTCGACGATGAGAACGTGCAGCGGCACCTGCGCGGGCGGGTGCACGACCTGGCGCACAACCCGGCCGACGGGCGGACGTACGTGGCCTGGGGCGACGGGCTGGGTTGCATCGAGCGGGACCGGCCTGAGACGGTGCGCGACCTGGGGCCGATCCGGGCGCGCCGGCTGGCGCTGGACGGCGCGGGCGGGGTGGTGACGCACGACGGGTTCAAGGTCGTGCGGTTCGCGCCCGGGGCCGATGCGCCGCAGACGCTGTTCGACGCGACGCCGACGGTGCCGGACGACGCCCGGCCGCTGGTGTTCAACCCGTCGATCCTGGCGCTGACCATCGACGGCAAGGGCCGGGTGTGGGCTGCCAGCGGCCCGAGCCTGTTCTGCTGGACGCCGCCGGCGGCGGGGGCCGCGCCGGCGCCGGCGCGCCAGTACAGCATGTTCGTGGACGCCGGCGCGTTCCCGAGCCAGTCGACAGTGATCGTGAACGTGCTGGAGCTCAACGGGCAGGTCTACGCGGTGGCGAGCAACGAGTCGCCCCGGCGCTACCGCTTCGTGCCGCTGGACGGCGGGGTGCTGAAGCTCGAGGGCGAGACGTTCCGGCGCCTGGGGGACGAGCTGGAGCCGGGCGACTTCTTCACGTCGATGACGCGGGTGGACGAGGAGACGACGGTCCTCGGCTCGGCGGCCGGGTTCAGCATGCTGCGTTCGAGCAGCCTGCGCAGCTTCGAGGACCTGGGCAACTCGTCGTACCGCCGGCTGCGCCAGCGGCCGATGACCCTGTGGCTGGGCACGCGGGGCGCGAGCATCGGCGACGTGTGGCTGTTCGGGGCGTCGGGGGGCGTCGCGGCGTTCCGGCGGGGGCAGTGGTTCTATCCCGACCGGCTCAACTGGATGCTGCCGGACCAGCACCTGGCGGCGTTCGGGGCGCGCCACGTGCACGCGGTGGCGACCGACGGGCGGGGCCGGATCTACGTGGGCACCGACCGGGGGCTGACGGTGTACGACCCGGGCGGGGGCGACCCGACGAGCTTCCTGGTCTCCAACGGGTTCGAGGACCAGGCCTTCGACATCGTCAACGAGCGGCGGCAGCGCGAGATGCGCGACCTGCTGTACGGCTCGCTGGAGAACGCCCCGGGCGTGGACCCGCAGGTGAAGTCGGCGGTGGCGCTGCGCCGGGAGATCGACCGGCTGCAGCAGGACCTGGACTTCGCGGCGGGCGTCGGGCCGACGCGCGGCGCGGGCGCGGGTGAGGCGGCCGAGGGCGACTCGGCGACGGTGGCGCAGCTGCGCGAGCAGCTCAAGGCCAAGCAGGCGCAGCTGCTGGCGGAGGTGGGCAAGCTCCGTGCCCGGTTCCCGGAGCTGATGGAGTCGCTGAAGATCAACCCGCGGGACCTGGCGCTGAAGCGTGAGCGGCTGCCGGACAACATCGTGCTGGTGCAGTACATCGCGTCGGCGAACGATCTGAACATCCTGCTGAGCTCGCGCCAGCTCAACGAGATCATCAAGGTGAAGGTGCCTCAGGAGGAACTGTCGCGCCGGGTGCTGGCGGTGGTCGAATCGCTGCGACGCCCGCCGGAGCAGGGCCAGCGGTACGAGCCGGACGTGCGCGAGACGCAGCTGGAGCTGTCGTGGCTGTACGAGCAGCTGCTCCGCCCGATCGAGCAGTACCTGCCGGAGAACGCGCGGGTGCTGGTGATCCCGGACCGGTGCTTCGCGGCGCTGCCGATGGGCGCGCTGATCCGCCTGACGGCGGACAAGGAGCACTTCGACTACGCCGCGGAGCGGTTCATGCTCGGCGTGCTCCACACGCCGGAGCAGCTGCAGGCGGCGCTGGACCGGGCCGCCGGTCGGACCGAAGGGGCGATGATCCTGGCGGACCCGGACGGCACGCTTCCCGAAGCTCGGAAGGAAGCGGCGGAGGTGAGCGGCCTGCTCAAGGCGGGGGGCGAGCCGCTGATGGGCGACCGCGCGACGGTGGAGGCCGTGGAGACGGCGGCGCGGACGGTGCGGATCCTGCACCTGGCGACGCACGCGGTGCTGAACGGCCAGCGGCCGGAGAAGTCGTACCTGGTGCTGGCCGGCGGGCGGAACCTGGACATGACCGCGTGCATGACGCTGCCGTTCGACGGGACGCGCCTGGTGGTGCTGTCGGCGTGCCAGACGGGCGTGGGGTCGGTGAGCCTGGAGTTCGACACGCTGGCCAACGCGTTCGGCGTGGCGGGCGTGACGACGACGGTCGCCAGCTACTGGCGCGTGGGCGACGAGGCAACGCACCGGCTCATCGCCGGCTTCTACAAGCACCTGGCCGAGGGCAAGGACGCCGTCGAATCGCTGTCGCTGGCGCAACGTGCCATGATCAACGGCGAGAAGGGCTTCCGGTCGCCCCGGGCCTGGGCCGGGTTCGCGGTGTTCGGCAAGCCGTGAGCCCGGGGCGGCGGCGAGAGCGTTCGCACGCCGTCAGGTGAACACCGCGGTCCGGGACGGTACCAACGATTCGACGTGACCCCTCGCCGTACGCACACCTCGACTCGCAGCCGACGCGCCGGGCGCGCCGTGGCGGCGTGGGCGCTGGTGGTGCTGGCGGGCGGGGCGCTGCCGTCGGCGGGCCTGTGCGGCGCGAGCCCGGCGCAACCCGTGCCCGCGACGCCCGCGCCGGACCGGGCCGACGAGGTGGGCGCGCTGAACGACCGGGCCAGCGCTCTGGCCGGGCAACGGCGGCACGCCGAAGCGCTGGCGCTGTTCGACCGGGCGATCGAGCTGCAGCGGGCCCGCGAGCCGCAGGGCCGAACGATGGCCCTGCTGCTGAGCAACTCCGCCCAATCGCTGCGAGAACTGGGCAGGCTGGACGAATCGCTGGCCCGTCTCGACGCGGCGGAGGCGATCTACGCCGCGGCCAAGCCGTTCACCATGGGCTTCAGCAGCGCCGAGAAGGCGGCGCACGAGCGCGGGGCGACGCTCTACCGCATGGGGGGCACGCTGGCGGCGCGCCAGAGGCACCACGATGCGGTTCGGGCGCTGACCGAGGCGCTGCGGCTGTTCCGCGACGTGCCGGGGGCGATGGTGGAGCAGGCGGACTGCCTCACGGCCATCGGGCGGTCGCAGGCGTCGGCGGACCCTGAACTGCGCGAGGTCGCGGTGCTGTCGCTGGAGGAGGCGGTGGGGCTGTACGAACGGGCGGGCGTGAACACGCCGACGTACGCGCAGGCGCTGGCGTCGCTGGGGGAGCTGCTGCGGGACCTCAAGCGGCTGCCGGAGGCGGCGGTGCGTCTGCTGGATGCGGTGCGGGCGGACTGGCGGTTCGCCACCGAGGCGCTGCCGGTGATGACCGAGGACCAGCGGCAGTTCCTGCAGCTGGCGGTGGGCGCTTCGGCCGATCCGCTGTACGCGCTGGCGTTCTCGGCGGGTTCGGGCGAGGCCGCGCCCGGGCTGGAGGGTGCGCTGCTGGCCAAGGGCATGCTCCACGAGTCGGCGCTGCTGGAGCGTCGGGCGCTGCTGGCGGGCGCGACGGAGCAGGTGCGGGCGCTGTGGCGCGAGCAGGCGGAGCTGCGGTCGCGCCTGGCGGCGATGGCCCTGGAGCCGGCGCTGCAGCCGCTGTCGCTGTCGCCCGACGACGGCACCACGCGTCAGCAGCAGATGCAGGCGCTGCGCGACCGGATCGCGGAGGTTGACGGGCGGCTGCGGCAGGACGACGTGGCCGGCCCGGCGCTTCGCTCGGCGCGTCTGGAGCCGGTGCCCGCGGCGCGACTGGCCGGCGCGCTGCGGGCGGGGCAGGCGCTGCTGGAGTACGTGCGCTACCGCCCGGGCGCCGGCGCGCCCGGCAGCGACCGCTACGGGGTGTTCGTCGTGCGGGCGGGCAAGGGCCCGGTCGCCATCGACCTGGGCCCGGCCGAGCCGATCGACCGGGCGGTCGCGGCGTACCGCGCGCAGCTGGAGCAGGACATCAGGCGATTCAGCGGCGTCGCGCCGAGCAACCCGCAGGTGCGCCGCGCCGAGAAGGCCCTGGCCGACCTTGGCGCTGCCTTGCGGGCGCTGATCCTCGACCCGGCGCTGCCGGCGGCGGGCGACGCGACCCGCTGGTACATCTCGCCCGACGACACGATCGGGCTGGTGCCGTTCGAGGCCCTGCCGGTGGAGCATGCCGAGGGGGCGGTGACCTACCAGGTCGAGTCCCGCCGGTTCGTGTACCTGGCGACGTCGCGCGACCTGCTGCGCGCCGGGCCGGACGCGCCGGCCGCCGGCGGGCGCGCGCTGCTGGTGGGTAACCCGAGCTTCGGGGCGTCGACGCGCGCACGGGCAGCGGCCGCGGCGGGCCTGCCGCCGCCGGCGGACGATGCGCCCCCGGCGGCTGGCGGAGCCGGCGGCGAGGGCGAGCGGACCATGGGCTCGGGCCCGGGCGAGCGGTCGGTGGAGGTTCCGGAGTTCTCGCCGCTGCCGGATACGGGGCGTTTCCTGGAGACGATCCGGCCGTGGCTGGAGCAGCGCGGAGTCGCGGTCGAGACGCGGACGGGCGAGGCCGCGACGGAGGAAGCGGCGCAGGGGGCTGCGGGCGCGCGCCTGGTGCAGTTCGCGACGCACGGGTACTTCACGGGCGGCACGGGCGAGCTTCGCGCGGCGGGGGCGGGCGTGTCCGGGTACGTGCGGTCGATGCTGAT
>JAEUIX010000165.1 GCA_016794945.1 Phycisphaerae bacterium | reverse complement strand
TGACGCGGACGGTCAGCGTGCCGCGCACGAGCGAGACCAGGGCGGTGTGCCGGGCCAGCGCCGGCGGGACGGCGGCGGCCCACGCGGTGGCCGCGGCCCCGGTGGAGCGCTCCATGCGTCGGATGGCCCGGGCCTGCGCGGCCATGAGGCCGGACAGGGAAAGGTCGGGGTCCGGGCGCGTGCGCCACCGGCGGAGTTGCGCGATCGCGTCGGCCGGGGCGCGTCGGCGTGGGGGCATGGGCCAAGCGTACCGCGTGAGCGGTGCGCGGCCAAGGGGGCTTCGGCTACGCTTGGCCCGATGCCGACGGGAATTTCGATCGAGGGCGTGACCAAGTCGTACGGGCCGGGCGCCGCGCCGGCGGTGGACGGGGTGAGCCTGTCGATCGAGCCGGGGGAGCTGTTCTTCCTGCTGGGGCCGTCGGGGTGCGGCAAGACGACGCTGCTGCGGATGATCGCGGGGTTCATCGAGCCGACGGGCGGGCGGATCGCGTTCCGCTCGGGCGACGGGTCGCTGCGCGACGTGACGCACCTGCCGCCGAACCGGCGGAACACGGGCATGGTATTCCAGTCGTACGCGCTGTGGCCGCACATGACGGTGGCCGCGAACGTGGCGTTCGGGCTGGAGGTGCGCAAGGTGGCGCGGGAGGAGCGCGAGCGGCGCGTGGCCGAGGCGCTGGAGCTGGTGCAGATGGGCGCGTACGCCGAGCGCAAGCCCAACGCTCTGTCGGGCGGGCAGCAGCAGCGCGTGGCGCTGGCGCGGGCGCTGGTGGTGCGGCCGGACGTGCTGCTGCTCGACGAGCCGCTGAGCAACCTGGACGCGAAGCTGCGCGTGGAGCTGCGGGGCGAGATCCGGCGGATCTGCAAGGCCGCGGCGATCACCACGGTGTACGTGACGCACGACCAGAAAGAGGCGCTGTCGATGGCCGACCGCGTGGCGATCATGCGGGCCGGGCGCGTGGTGCAGCTGGGCGGGCCGGGGGAGCTGTACCGCTCGCCCCGGAACCGGTTCGTGGCGGAGTTCCTGGGGGAGACGAATTTCCTGACGGTCGAGGGGGTCGAGGGGGGCGTGCTTCGGACGGCGTTCGGGGCGTTGCGGTGCGCCGAGGCTCGCGGCGCTGCGGCGGGCGCCCTGGTGTCGCTGCGGCCGGAGGCGCTGCGGGTGCTGAACGATGGTGAGTCGGCGGCAAACGAACTGGTCGGGGCGGTGGTGGAATCGACCTATCTGGGGGAGATCGCCCAGCAGGTGGTCGAGCTTCGCGGCGCCGGGGGGGCCTTGGCGCGTGTGAAAGTGGCGACGCTGAACCCGCCGCCGGGGGCGGACCGGGCCGGTGCGCAGGTGCGGCTGGGTGTGGCGCCGGCGGACGTGGTGGTGGTCGAAGCCTGAAGGGGCGGTGGGGGGCGATCGGTGGGGGCGCGATCCGCCCGGGGCGCGGTGCGTACAGACTGGCGGGGGCTGATCAGCCGGGCCCGCCGGCCGATCGCCGATAGAGAGGCGATGTCCGTGCGCACGACGACCGATCTGCCGCCGGAGCTGCTGGAGCACATGCTGGCCATCAAGGCCAAGGCGGTGGAGTACGGCCTTGATTTCTACGAGGTGGTCTTCGAAGTCCTGCCGTTCACGGTGATGAACCAGATCGCGGCGTACGGGGGCTTCCCGGTGCGGTATCCGCACTGGCGTTGGGGGATGGAGTTCGAGAAGCTGAGCAAGCGCGACGCGTACGGGATGGGCCGCATCTACGAGATGGTGATCAACAACGACCCGGTGTACGCGTACCTGCAGGAGAGCAACAGCGTCACGGACCAGAAGCTGGTGATGGCGCACGTGTACGGGCACGCGGACTTCTTCAAGAACAATTTCTGGTTCGCGCGGACGAACCGCAAGATGCTCAACGAGATGGCCAACCACGCCACGCGCGTGCGGCGGCACGTCGACCGGCACGGGCAGGAGACGGTCGAGCGGTTCATCGACGCGTGCCTGAGCGTCGAGTTCCTGATCGACCCGCACAGCGCGTTCATGGCGCGCGAGGGCAAGGCCGAGGGCGGGACGTTCGAGCCCGAGCGGCTGCCGGCCAAGGACTACATGGACCCGTTCATCAACCCGCGGCGCGAGCTGGACCGCCAGCGCGAGCGCTTCGACGCCCGCAAGCGTGCCGGCGCGGGGCGAACGCCCGAGCGGCCGACGCGCGACGTGCTGCTGTTCCTGCTGCGCCACGGGACGCTCGAGCCGTGGCAGCAGGACGTGCTGAGCATCGTGCGCGACGAGGCGTACTACTTCGCGCCGCAGGCGATGACCAAGATCATGAACGAGGGGTGGGCGTCGTACTGGCACAGCAAGCTGATGACGCGTCACTTCGTGGAGGCGAGCGAGATCGTGCAGTACGCGGACCAGCACTCGGGCGTGGTCCACATGCCCGCGGGAGGCTTCAACCCGTACAAGATCGGCCTGGAGCTGTTCAAGGACATCGAGCGGCGATGGGACGCCGGACGTCACGGCCCGGCCTGGGAACGGCTCGAGGACGTCGGGGCGCGCGAATCGTTCGACAACGGCGCCAACGAAGGGATCGAGAAGATCTTCCAGGTCCGGCGCGTGTACAACGATGTGTCGTTCATCGACGAGTTCCTCACGCCCGAGTTCTGCGAGCGCCACCGCATGTTCCAGGTCAAGCGCGACCCGCAGACGGGCGAGCAGCGCGTTGTCAGCCGCGATTTCGCGAGGGTCAAGCAGACGCTCCTGCACCATCTGACCAACCGGGGCGAGCCGTTCATCCACGTGGCCGACGGCAACTACCTCAACCGCGGCGAGCTCTACCTGGCCCATCAGTGGACGGGCCTGGAGATCGACGCCGCCAAGGCGGGCGAGGTGCTGACCAACCTGCGCCTGCTGTGGGGCCGGCCGGTCCACCTGCAGGCGCGGGTGCGCGACGAGATGTCGCTGATGTCGTGCGCCGAGCCCGGACGCGAGATCACCCGCCAGAAGATCGGCGACGACACGCCCCCGCCGGCGCACCTGGTCGAGTGACGCCGACGGCCAACAATCCGACGTGCCCGAACTTCCGGAGGTCGACACCGTGCGCAGATCGCTGGAGCCGCACATCGCCGGCCGGCGCTGCCGCGCCGTCACGCTGCTCCGGCCGGACATCGTCGACGGCCCGCCCGCGGGGCGCGGCCTGCTTGAAGGGGCAGAGATTTCGGCGATCCGGCGGCGCGGCAAGCAACTGGCGCTCGTCGCCAAGGACGGCCGGGTGCTCGTCGTTCACCTGGGGATGACCGGCCGGTTGATCTGGAACGGGGCGCACGACAGCTCGCCGCACGTCCACGCCCTGTGGAGGTTCGACGGCGGGGGCACGATGCGGTTCGTTGATCCGCGGCGATTCGGCGGTCTGACACCGCTGCGGGACGTTGGAGCGCTGGAGCGGCGGTGGGCGGCGCTGGGCCCCGATGCGTTGACGATCGGCCCGGAGGATCTGC
>JAEUIX010000064.1 GCA_016794945.1 Phycisphaerae bacterium | reverse complement strand
GCCGTCCGCCTCCTGCGCCAGCAGGCCGCCGGTGAACGATCGGTAGGTCAGCGTCCCGCCCGGCGCGCCGTTGACCGGCCCCGCGAACTCCAGCAGCCGGATGTTCGCCGACCGGGCCCGCAGCATCTCCAGCGCCGCCGGTTCGAACCGGGGCGCCAGCAACACCTCCAGGAACACGTCCGTGTGCGTCAGCCGCGCCGCCGCGGCCTCATCGATCGGAGCCGAACTGGCGACGATCCCGCCGAACGCCGCCAGCGGGTCGCCCGCGATCGCCCGGTCCACCGCCGCCAGCGCCGAACCGCCCGTCGCCGCGCCGCACGGGTTGGCATGCTTGATCACCGCCGCCGCGGGCGCACCGCCGACGACCGTCGACAGCGCCAGCGCCAGGTCGAGGGCGGCCGCGGCGTCGTTGATGTTGTTGTACGACAGTTCCTTGCCGTGCAGTTGCCTGGCGCCGACCACCGACGGCCCGCGCCACGCCGGGTCGCGGTACACCGCCGCGCGCTGGTGCGGGTTCTCGCCGTACCGCAGGGCCTGCGCCCGTTCGTACCGGAGCACAAGCCGCTCCGCGAACCGGTCTCCGCCGACCGGGCCATCGGCGAACGCCCCCGCCAGGTGCGCCGCGATCGCCGCGTCGTACGCCGCCGTGTGCGCAAAGGCCGCCGCGGCCAGGTCGCGCCGCAGGCGCAGCGAGGTGCAGCCCGACGACCGGCTCAGGTCGTCGAGCACGCGGGCGTACTGACCCGGATCGGTCACGACGGCGACGTCCGCGTGGTTCTTCGCGGCCGAACGGACCATCGCCGGCCCGCCGATGTCGATGTTCTCGATCGCGTCGGCCAGGGTCGACCCGGGGCGGGCGACCGTCGCGCCGAAGGGATACAGGTTGACGCAGACGAGATCGATCGGCTCGATGCCGTGCTCCCGCATCGCGGCGCGGTGGGCCGGGTCGTCACGCACCGCCAGGATGCCGCCGTGCACCCGCGGGTGCAGCGTCTTGAGTCGGCCGTCCATCATCTCGGGGAAGCCCGTGACGCGCTCCACGGGCGTCACGGGCAGGCCCGCCTCGGTCAGCGCGCGGGCGGTGCCGCCGGTCGAGACCAGGGTCACGTCCAGCGCGTGCAGACCGCGTGCGAAGTCGAGCAGCCCCGCCTTGTCGCTCACCGAGAGCAACGCCCGGCGGATCGGAACCAAGTCGGCCATGGGGCTCGGCCCTCTCGCGGGGGGGACTGCGAATCCGACGGGACAGCGCCCGATCAGCGCGGCACGAACCGGCTGATCGACCCGCCCGCACGCACCACGTACAGGTCGCCGTCATCGAAGCGGTCGGTCACCAGGGCCGCGGCGCCGGGGATCTCCACGCGCTGAGAAACCGCGCCGTCCTTCTCCAGCGTGACGGCGTGCCGCCCGTCCCACACCAGCAGCTTGCCGGCGCGCGTCCCGATGACCGTTCCGCTCACGCCGGAGGCCGCCCACAGCCGCTTGCCCGTCCGGGCTTCCATCGCCGTCAGGCCCGCCGAGGGGACGTCCACGTACAGCACGCCCCCGGCGAACACCGGCGTCGACGTCAGCACCGAATCCGTCCGGTAGCGCCAGCGCGTGGCGCCGCCGAAACGCTCGATGCAGTACACCGACTGATCCTTGCTGGCGATGTAGATCGCCTCGCCGCTGGTCGCCGGCGCCGCCGCGGCCCCGCCGTAGATCCGCGTCCGCCCCTTGGCGTTGCCGGTCTGGGCGTCCAGGATGATCACATCCCCCGACTCGGACACGAAGGCCGCGTCGTCCTCCATCTGCACCGGGTCCGCTTCGATCGGGCCGGTGAGCGCGTAACCCCAGGCGCGGAACCCGTTGATCATCAGGTGCGCCATCACCTCGCCGCCCCGCGTGCCGAAGACCAGGTACGGCCCGATCATGATCGGGCGCGTGCTCACCACCCGTTCGAACCGCTGCTTGTCCTGCAGCGTGCCGGTCTCGAGGTCGAAGAACGACGCCTGGTAGTTCGAGCAGACGATCAGCCGCCGCCCGGACCGCAGCACGCCGACGAAGCTCGCCAGCCGCTCGTCGGCGATCGTCGACCACCGAGCCGTGCCGCTGGCCGTCGAGATCGTCGTCAGGTAGGCGTTGTTGTCGATCACCACCAGCACGTCGCCGAGCACGTCCGCGCGAATCAGGCGGGCGCCCTTCTCCATCGCGGCGTAGCCGGTCCACTGGATCTTGTACCCCAGCTTCGCGTAGTCGTCGTGATTGATCTCGACCGTCGCCGGCTGCTGCGGCTTCGATCCGAACGGCCACAGCGACGACAGGCCCTTGTCGCCCCCGTCCGAGGCGCACCCCGACAGCATCCCAAGGCCCGCGAGGCAGGCCAACGCGACATTCCGGGCGCGGCAGTTCAGTTCCAGCATGCGACGAGGCTCCAGGCGACCCACGGCGTTTCTCACCGCCGCGCTCCGTCGGCGCGACGCGGGGGCATGATACGGATTCCGGACCGGCCCGTCCGGCCCGGGTTCCGCCGCCCGCCGGGTGGGGGTATGGTCGGGGGCCGCGTCTACGCTTGGCCCGATGTTCACCGGCCTGGTTCAGTCCACCGGCGTGCTCGAGTCGCTCACCCCGACGCCCGCGGGCCGGCGGCTGATCGTGCGCTGCCCGGGCTGGGACCACCGCCCCGCCCCGGGCGACTCCATCGCCGTCAGCGGCTGCTGCCTCACCGTCGCCGAGCCGCCCCGCGCATCGCCGGGCGGAACGGCGTTGGCGTTCGATGTCGTCCCCGAAACGCTCGACAAGACCACGCTGGGCGCCCTGACGCCCGGCGACGCGGTCAACCTCGAGCACGCCGTCACCGCCAGCACGCTCATGGGCGGCCACTTCGTGCAGGGCCACGTTGACGGCGTCGGGCGCGTCGACCGTGCGGAGACCTCGGGCCAGTGGCGCATCCGCATCGCCCCCCCGCCGGCGCTGATGCCGTACATGGTCCCCAAGGGCAGCGTGTGCGTGGACGGGGTGTCGCTGACCATCGCCGACGTCCGGCCGGCCGAGTGCTGGTTCGAGGTGGCCCTGATCCCCACGACGCTCGAGCGGACGACCCTCCGGGCGCTCCGCCCCAGCGGCGCCGTGAACATCGAGGCCGACGTGCTGGTCAAGGCCGTCGTTCACGCGCTCAGGCACTACCCGCTCGGCCAGCCAGCGACCTGACACGCCCATGCGCATCCTCGGCATCGATCCCGGCCTCCGCCTCACCGGCTACGGGTGCGTCGAGCGCGCCGCGCCGGCATCCGGATCCGCCCGCCACCGCGCGCCCGAACGCGTCGGACTGGTCGAGGCCGGGGTGATCCGCCTCGACCCCCGCGCACCCGTGCCCGACCGCCTGGCCGAACTCGACCACGACTTCCGCGCGCTGCTCGACCGCCTGCGGCCCGCGGCCGTCGCGGTCGAGATGCTCTTTGCCCACTACAAGCACCCGGCCACGGCCATCGTCATGGGCCACGCGAGGGGCGTGCTGCTGCTGGCCATCCGCCGGGCCGGGCTCGAACTGGTCGAACTGCGACCGACCGAGGTCAAGAAGTCGCTGACCGGCCACGGCCACGCCGGCAAGGAGCAGATGCAGCGCGCCGTGCGCGACGTCTTCGGCCTGCCGACGATCCCCAAGCCCCCCGACGTCGCCGACGCGCTGGCCGTCGGCCTGTGCGCGCTGACGCGCCACGGCCGCTGACCGCCGACGTATCCTCTGGTCCGATGGCCCAGCCCGCCGAACAACTCCGCGCCCAGGTGCTGCTGGTCGACGACGAGCCGGACCACGCCGACGTCATGGCCGAGGCCCTGCGCAAGCCCGGGCACGTCTGCACCATCGTCACCAGCGTCGAGCGCGCCCTGGACGAACTCAAGCACGGCACCTTCGACGTCGTCATCACCGACCTGCGCATGCCCGTCAGCGGCGGCAGGGACGGCGTCGCCCCCGACGGCGCCGACGCCGGCCTCGTCGTGCTCCGCGCCGCCCGGACCATGCAGCCCCAGGCCGAGACCATCATGGTCACGGCCCACGGCGACGTGCCGACGGCCCGGGCCGCGTTCAAGGACGGCGCGTACGACTTCATCGAGAAGCCCCTGGACCTCGAGGTCTTCCGCAACCTCGTCAACCGCGCCGCCGACACCGTGCTGCTCCGGCACGAGGCCCAGGGCGGCCTGGCCGGCCTCGTGCAGCACGACGGCTTCGAGGGCATCGTCGCCGGCAGCGAGCCCATGCGGCGCATCCTCCGCACCGTCAGGTCGGTCGCCGCCACCACCCTGCCCGTGCTCATCACCGGCGAGAGCGGCACCGGCAAGGAACTGATCGCCCAGGCCGTCCACCGCAACTCGCCCCGCGCCGCCAAGCGCTTCGTCGCCCTCAACTGCGCCGCCGAGACCGAGACCCTGCTCGAAGACCAGCTCTTCGGCCACGTCCGCGGCGCCTTCACCGGCGCCGAGAAGGACCGCGAGGGCGTCTTCGAGTACGCCTCCGGCGGCACACTCTTCCTCGACGAGATCGGCGACATGCCCCTGAAGATGCAGGCCAAGCTCCTGCGCGTGCTCGAGACCGGGCGCGTCGTCCGCGTCGGCAGCAACGACGAACGCCAGACCGACGTCCGCCTCGTCAGCGCCACCAACAAGGACCTGCCCGCCATGATCGCCCGCGGCGAGTTCCGCGAGGACCTCTACTTCCGCATCAAGGGCAGCCAGGTCGCCCTTCCCCCCCTGCGCGAGCGCCGCGAGGACATCCCCCGGATCGTCCAGCACGCCCTGGCCCGCGCCGCCGCCGGCATCCTGCCCGGCAAGCCGATCCCGGCCATCTCCGACGCCGCCATGATGCGGCTCACCAGCTACGCCTGGCCCGGCAACGTGCGCCAGCTGCTCAACGTGGTGCAGAACATGATCGTCGCCGCGATCGGTGAGGGCCAGCAGGCCGACGGCCCGCTGCAGCTCGACGTGCGCCACGTCCCCGACGAGATTCGCTCCGCCGACGCCGCCGACGAGCCCGCCGACGGCCCCGCCCCCGCCGGCGGCTCGCTGGCAGGCACCAGCCTCGAACAGATCGAGAAGCGCGCCATCCGCGAGACCCTGCGCCTGACCGCCGGCAACCGCGAACAGGCCGCCCGCCTGCTCGGCATCGGCGAACGCACGCTCTACCGCAAACTCAAGGAATACGGGCTGCGGTGAGGTGCGCATCCGGGTTCACGCCCCGCCCACGCACCCCATCAGCCGCCTCGCCACGAAATCCGCTCCCAGCCACCCGCGCGGCGTCACCTTCCACCGCCCGCCGGCGGTGGTCAGCCACCCGTCCGCTTCCAGTTCCGCCGCGATCAGTGCCAACCGCTGGCCTGCGCCCGACACGGCGGCCTCGGCGTCGGCCGTGATTTCCGCGGTGTCGAGCCCCTCGCTCAATCGAACACCGGTCATGATCCGCTCGCGCACCGCCCGCGCCGGGTCCGGCCCTTCGTGCTCGGCCACCGGCGCGTAGCCACCGTCGCTCTGCGCCAGGTACGCGCCGAGGTTCGGCGCGTTCTTCCAGCGATGCCCGCCACCCCGGCGGCCGGCCCCGGCCCAGACGTGGCCCGAGGCGCTCGGGCCCGCCGCCAGCCACGCTTCCTGCCGCCAGTACGCGAGGTTGTGCGCGCAGGCGTGTCCGCCGCCGATACCCCCCAGCGCGTAGTTGCTCACCTCGTACCGCTCCAGGCCGCGCTCGGCCAGCAGCGTGCCGGCCAGCTCGAACATGTCGGCCTCCAGGTCGTCGTCGACGGGCGTGAACTCGCCGCGCTTCAGCCGCACCGTCATCGCGGTGTTCGGCTCGTACGTCAGGTTGTAGCACGACAGGTGGGTGGTGCCCAGCGCCAGGGCCCGACGCACGTCCGCCTCCCATTCCCCCAGCGTCTGGCCCGGCACGGCGTAGATCAGGTCGATGCTGCGGCGCGCGATGCCCGCGCCCTCGGCAAGTTCCAGCGCCGCCGCGACACGCTCGGGGTCGTGCCGCCGCTCCAGCGTCCGCAGGTGGCGCTCCTGGAACGACTGCGCCCCCATGCTCACGCGGTTGACGCCCCCGGCCCGCAGCACGCCCAGCAGCTCGGCCGTGGCCGACTCGGGGTTGCACTCGACCGTGAACTCCCCAACGCCGGCCCGGATCAGCGACAGGTCGAACAGACCCTCCATCGCCGCAAGAAGCCGCCGCCACAGGTCCGCCCGCAGCAGGCTCGGCGTCCCCCCGCCCACGAAGATCGTCCGCAGCGGAGCTCCCCCGGCCAGCGGCGCCTGGGCTTGCAGCTCCTCGATCAGCCGCTCGACGAACGCGCCCTGCTGGTCGCGCTGGTCCACGAACGAGTAGAAATCGCAGTAGTGGCACTTGTGCGCGCAGAACGGCGTGTGCACGTACAGCGACCGCACGGGCCCATGCGCCCCGGCCAGGGCCGCCCGGGCCGAGGCCCACCCGGGCACGCCGCCGCCCGGACCGCTCCCCGACACCGTGATGCCGACCGGCCCGTTCATGCCCGCTGCGTCTCCCGTGCCCGTGACCCCTCCCGACATCCCCCCGAGAGGATCTGCTATTGTTGAGACGCGCCGGCGGCCCCGCCGGCGCGCTTGTGCGGAGTGGGTGTCCGCCCCCCGGGGGCGAAAGGACCTGCCGTGGAAGTATCGCTGGTCATGGTCAAGGGCGACGGCACCTCCAAGGAAATCAAGCTCACCGCCAGCGGCTCGGTCATCGGCCGCGACGAGCACGCCAAGATCCGCATCCCCATCGCCAGCATCTCGCGCCGCCACTGCGAGCTGACCTGGGATGAGGACGAGGTCACGGTCAAGGACCTCGGCTCCTCCAACGGCACGTTCGTCAATTCCAAGCGCGTCCGTGAGGCCGAGCTCGCCCCGGGCGACCTTCTGGCCGTCGGCCCCGTGGTCTTCGTCGTCCGCATCGACGGCTTCCCCAAGGAGATCGACGCCAAGGACGCCTACGCCGCCGGCGTCATCGGCGAAGACGACGACGGCGAAGGCCCCAAGGGCGCCGGCGCCCGTCCCCCCACCATCGCCATGGTGCCGCCCAAGCCCGTTCCCGGCGCCACGCCCCCGTCCTCCGGCGGCCAGCCACCCGCGAAGGGCGGTAAGAAGTCGCTCCTCGACGACGATGAGGACTTCAGCGACCTGCTGAAGCGCCTCGACGAGGAAGACGACGATGCGCCCGGCGGCAAGAAGAAGTAACTCCCGCGCCGCGTGCGCCCCGCCGCTGGCTCAGGCCGTCGGGATCTTGTCGATCGCGCCCATCACCTTCTCGAACGCCGCGGCGTACTGATCCAGCAGTTCCTTCGTCGCGCTGGGGAACGAGGGCAGTTTGATCAAGGTGCCGTTGCCCTGCGTGGTGCGGGGCAGGGCGTTGGGGTCGTACGTCGGCAGCGTGATCCCCGGCGTGTTCTCCAGCCGGGCGAGCTTGGCCCACACGCCCTCGGTAAAGACCGGCTGCTGGTGCAGCAGCGGGTAGCGCGGCGCCGTCACCTGGCACCCCTCGGCCTGCAGCGCCTTGGCGACGGCCTTGGTCGGGGCCTTGAACCGCGCCTGGTCGTACCGAACCAGGAACTCGAAGTAGACGCGCTCGGTGTTCTCCAGCCCCGGGTCGCCGCTCATGAACGTCTGGAAGCCCATCGCCGCGAGCTTCCTGCTCAGGTAGATGCAGTTGGCGTTGCGCTTGGCGTTGCGCTCGTCCAGGTGCCGCAGCTGCGCCCGCGCCACCGCCGCCGACAGGGGCGACATGCGGAACTTGTAGCCGAAACCCGTCGCGGCGAACCTCGCGTCGGGGTGGCCCAGCAGGTGCAGCGGCACCAGCCGCTCGTACTGCGCCAGCCGAGCCGCCCGCAGCATCAATTCCGGGTCCTTGCACACCAGCAGGCCGCCCTCGGCCGAGGGCACCAGCTTGTTCACCTGCAGCGAGAAGACCGAAACGTCGCCGATCAGGCCGATCTTGGTGCCGTGGTACGTCGCCCCGTGCGCGTGGCTGGCGTCCTCCATCAGCAGCAGCCCGTGCTTCCTGCACACCGCGACCAGTTCGTCCATCTTCGCCGGGATGCCGAACAGGTGGGTCACGATCACCGCCCTGGTGCGGGGCGTGATGCGACGCTCCACGTCCGCCGGGTCCAGCGCCAGCGTCTGTTCATCGGTCTCCGCGAAGACCGGGACGCCGCCGGCGTGCAGGATCGTCAGCACGCTCGACCACCACGTCGTGCTGGGCACGATCACCTCGTCGCCCGCGCCGATCCCCATCGCGTGCAGCCCCGCAAGGATCGCCGCCGTGCCGTTGTTGTGGCTCAGCACGTTCCCCGACACCTGGAACACCTTGCCGTTGGGCAGGGGGAAGTCCATGACCTCCAGCCCCATGTACCGCGCCCACTCGCACTCCAGCGCCAGCACCTCCGGGTGCGGGCACGGGTAGCCCCCCATGTCGCGCGGCAGGTGCCCGCTCGACAGTTCCCCCGACCGCAGCACCCGCAGCACTTCCCGCTCGTCCTCCTCGGTGATGATCGGCCAGCGGTTCGCCTCGGTCTGGTCGAGCGTCACCGCCGGCGCGCCGCCCAGGATCGCGGGCGTGCGCCGGTCGTTCCCGGCGGTCGGGGTGCTGGCGGTCAGCGTGCTCATGCGCGTGCTCCTGGCTCGGGTCGCCCGCGGCCGTGCGCCGGCCGGGTCGATGACCAAGGTTAGGGGCGCACCCGGCGCGCCGCGCCCCCCGCGGGGCGCGCACCCGACCCGCCCGCCGGTTCTTTCTCGCGTGCAACCGCCGCCGTCGCCGTTACCGCACGATCACCACGCCGTGCGGGCCCACGCCCACGCCGACGTAGAAATCACCGGGCACCAGGCGAGCGTTCTCGCCGGGCACAAGCTTGAAGAACGCCAGCTCGCCGTCCACCGAATTCGGATCGAACGAGCGGAACTGCGTCACGACCACGTTGCGCCCGGCCGCGTCGAACGTGATGCCCTCGGGCATCGCGCCGATCTCGTATTCGCCGCGTGAAGTCAGCTGCCCCGTGCCCGGGTCGAACGACAGCAGGCTGACCGAACCCCCGGGCGTCAGGCGGGCGTCGCCCGTCGGCAGCATGGAGCGCCGCAGGTTGGCAGTCACCACCCAGTTCCCGTCCGGGCTCATCGCCAGCCCCTCGGGCGACACGCCCACGCCGGCGGTCGACACCACCGCGTGCTCGACCTTCGGTTCAGGCGCGCCCTCGGGCACGATCACCTGCGACGGCACCGAGCTGAGCCGGATCACCGACAGCGAGCCCGCCGGCGCACCCACCAGGTACCCCTCGACCTGGTCGCCCCAGTGCAGTTCGTTGACGATGAAGTGCCGCCCATCCGGCGAGAAGCGGCCCATGAACGGGTGCTTGCCCACCTTCACCGGCGCGCCGTACCGCGCAAAGCCCATGCCCCCGTTGTTCAGCGTGCGCGTGAACTCGTAGAACACCACCTCGTCGCGCATCGGCAGCACCACCGCGACGTACCGCCCGTTGGGGCTCCACGCCACGCTCGACGCCACCGCCGCCCGATCGTCGATCCCCAGCAGCTCCCACGACAGCGCCTTGCCGAACGACCCGTCCCTGGCCACGGGCACCACCACCAGTTGCTCGCCGGGCTGCCCCGTCGCGACGGCGATCAGGTCGCCCTCGGGGTGCACGTCCACGGACGTCGGGTTCTTGCCCACCTCCGCCGCGCTGACC
>JAEUIX010000049.1 GCA_016794945.1 Phycisphaerae bacterium | reverse complement strand
CAGCGCGCCGAAGTAGCCGACCAGGCCGTGCACCGCGTGCACGAAATAGAACGGTCGCTTGCGGCCCGAGGGCTGCAGGGCGACCAGCGGTCCCGCGGGCACCACCCGGCGCGACACGGCCCGGACGAAGTCCTCCAGCCGGTCGTTCGTCGCCAGCACTGTGGGCACCACGGCGCCGGGTTCGTAGGTCGATTCGAGCAGCGTGGTGAGGGCCGCGGCCTCCAGGCTCGTGCCGCCCAGCGCCTCGAAGCTGTCGTCCAGCCCGACACGCTCGACCGCCAGCACGTCCGACCAGTGCCCGGCGATCTGCCGCTCCAGCGGGTCGCGCGGTTCGCGGTACTCGGGCCGTGCCGGCTCTTGCGGCGGATCCGGCAAGGCCTGCCGATCGACTTTGCCCGACGGGGTGCGCGGCAGCGCTGGCAGCGCGACGTACGCGGAGGGCAGTGCTTCGCGCGGCAGGCTGCGACGCAGCGTGGACCGGATGAGCCCGGCACCCGCCGGGAATCCCGGGGACGGAACGAACCAGGCGACCAGCCGTTCGCGGCCGCTGCCGTCGGTTCGCATCGCGACGGCGGCGTCGCGAACGCCCTGCACCGCTGCGATGGCGGACTCCACGGCCCCGGGATCGATGCGCACCCCGTTGACCTTCAGGAGCGAATCGGACCGACCGGCGTGCTCGATCTCGCCGCCGGGCAGGCGGCGGGCGAAGTCGGCCGAACGGAAGACCCGGGCGCCCGGCTCGCGCGGATCGTCGGCGAACACATCGGCGGTCGCCGCGGCGTCGTTGGCGTACCCCGGCGACACCGTGCGCCCCGAGACGACGATCCGCCCCACCGTGCCGTCGGGAACGGGGACACCGTCGTCGTTCAGCAGGTCGATGCGCTGGTTGTCGATCGGGCGCCCGCTGTGCAAGGCTCCGGTTTCCACCTCGTCGCCGGGCCGGATCACGCGCCGGCAGCACAGCCCGGCTTCGGCGCTGCCGAAGAACGTCTCGATGACCGCCCCGGGCGGCAGCACCGCGCGGGCGAGGCGCACGTCCGTCGGCCGGACCGTTTCGCCGCTGAAGCGCAGCAGCCGCACGCTGCGCAGTGATTCCGTCGCATCCGGAAGGGTCGCCAGTCGCCGGAAGAGCGTCGGCGAGAGGTCCAGCACGCTGATGCGCCGGTCGCACAGCCAGCGGGCCAGGGCCTCGACTCCCCGCCGGGCGACGGCCAGGGGGTGCACACTGCCGCCCGTGAGCAGGGCGCCGAAGATCGGCGGGTACGCCGCCATGTAGCCCAGGCCGGCGACCAGCGCGTGCCGCTCGCTGGCGTGCGATCCCAGCGACGCGACGTAGTACCTGGCCGTGTTCATGAAGCTCGCGTGCGTCTTGATGACGCCCTTGGGCCGGCCGGTCGAGCCGCTGGTCGAAACGATCGCGGCGGTGTCGGCCGGGCCGATGCGCGGCGGCGGCGGGGCCGGGCCTGGCTCGGCGGCGAGGCTCACGGTCCAACGTCGGGCGTCGGGCAGCGGCGTTGCGTCCGGGTCGTCGATCACCAGCCGCGCGCCGAACGCTCTGATCTGTCCGGCGAGGTGGTCCACCGGGTGCTGCGGGTCGAGGCACAGCAGCGGCCGCCCGCTGAACATGACGCCCAGCATCAGGACAACGCCGCGGGCGCTCGGCTCGCTGCGCACCGCCACTGGCGCGGCGCGGTCGGGGGAGCGTTCGGCGATGCCGGCGGCCAGCGCCAGCGCGCGGTCGAGCGTGTGGCGGTATGTCCATCGATCCGAGCCGTCGTCGAGAGCCAGACGGTCGCCGGTGCGGTCGGCCTGTCCGGCGAAGGCTGCTGTCAAGGGGAGATCAAGGAACCGTTCGGGCAGGGGCTCCTCGCCTCCGCGCCGATCGGCGCGGACCTCGACGGTCGATCGTGATGTCGGCAGGGCTGTCGCCATGTGAATCGCGGGCGTGCACGGGTCCGCCCGGTCTGGGTTCCGTGCACCCTATCAGACATGGGCGCGCCGGTGCAACGGCCGACCGCGGGTATGCTCCGATCGGACCCCATGAACACCGAGCAGGCCCCACGCCAGCACGTCGAACCGTCGCCGCAGAGTGCTCTGCTGGAGATCATCGGCGGCGCCTGGGCGGCTCGAGCGGTTGCCGTCGCGGCGGAACTCAGCCTGGCCGACGCGCTCGAAGCGGGGCCCGCCGGTGCGACGGAACTGGCCGCGCGGCTGGGTGTGCGGGTCGAGCCGCTCCGGCAGCTGCTGCGCGCCCTGGCGACCCTGGAGATCGTTGCCGAGCGTTCAGACGGGACGTTCGAGCTGCTCGAGCGGGGCCGGTTGCTGCGATCGGGCGGGCCGGATTCGCTTCGAGCGTGGGCAATCTGGGCGGGGTCGGCCTGCTGGGCCATGTGGGGCCGGCTCGATCGCGCCGTGCGAACCGGCCAGGGGGCACGGGCAGCGGTGCATGGCCGGCCGGGGTTCGAGCACCTGGGCAGCGACCCCGAGCTGGCGGCGGTCTTCAACGAGGCCATGGTGTCGCTGACCGCGCTGGCGGCGCCCGGGATTGTGCGGGCGGTTGATTGGTCCTCGGACCGGCTGGTGGCGGATGTGGGAGGGGGGCACGGCGCGCTGCTGGCCGAGGCGCTGGTGATGAACCCGGGACTGCGGGGCCTGCTCTTCGACCTGCCTCACGCGATGGACGGGGCGCGGGCGTACCTGGGCGGGCGCGGCGTCCTGTCCCGGTGCGAACTGCACGCGGGCGACTTCTTCAGCTCAGTCCCGGCCGGGGCCACGACGTACCTGCTCAAGACGGTGCTGCACGACTGGGACGATGCGCGGGCCTGCCAGATCCTGCGATCATGCCGCGCGGCCATGAGCGGCTCGGCGCGCCTGCTGATCGTGGAGCGACTGATGCCCGAGCGGATGGAAGCCAAGCCGCTGCACCGTGCGCTGGCCCGAAGCGACCTTCACATGCTCGCGGCGCACGGCGCCGGTGAACGGACCGAGGCGCAGTTCCGGGCGCTGGCGTCGGCGGCGGGTCTGGCGGTGCGGTCGGTCCGAAGCGGGGGCGGGGTCTACTCGGTGCTGGAGGCGGTTGGGGTGTGAAGTTGGGCAACGTCCATGGAACCGCGCGCGCCGCGCTTGCGTTGGTGCGGAAAGCGATTACTCTCAGACCAATCGGCGATGGGGTCGGCCTGAATTCTGGGCCGCACAGGGAGCGCGCACATGCAGACGAGGACGCGGGGCGGATGGGTAGCGGCTGTGGCCGTGGGCGTTGCGGGCGCGGCGTGGGGCCAGCCGGTGGTGCTGAACTACAACTTCAACGACATGGCGCACCCCGGGGAGCTGGGTTCGTCGCCGAACCCGGGCGTGGCGAACGTGCCCGCCGGGTACCGCTCGATCTCGGACCGCGGATTGAACATCAACGGCGCGGCCGGTTCGTTCGGCACGGGGCCGATCAACGGCGGGACCGGTCTGTCGTATTCGATCGTGACCGGCGCGGGCGTGCCTGACCTGGTGATGCTGGGCGATCGCAATCGGTTCGGCCCGACCTACGCCCTGGGGAGCGGCAGCAACTTCGACAGCGTGGTCGACGCTGACAACCTGGGCATCATGCCGACGTGGCTTCCGAACGGCGGAACGTCGATCGGAGATTCCAACTTCACCGGCCCGCAGGTGACGACGCTGGCGGCGCCGCTGCTGATGGACGTCAACTCGCAGATCGGCGTGCTCTACCACATCAGCAACGGTGGCGGCAGGTTCGACGTCACGCTGACGTTCAGTGACGCGACCAGCGTGACCTGCACCCTGGCCGGGCCGGACTGGTTCGGAACGCAGATCGCCCCCGCGGCGCAGCCGGGCGTCGCAAGCCAGTCGCAGCTGGGCGTGTACAACGGCGTCGGCAACCGGGACAACCCCACCCCGGACGGCGCGCTGAACGTTTTCGAGGGAGTCGTGAACCGGTCCAGCCTGCTCTCGGGGCAGGGGTTCGACATCGCCGGCAAGCAACTGGTGAGCATCTCCTTCGGCAACCGGCAGGACCCCGCAGGCGTCCCGCTGGCGACGACCGCGGGTGTTCCCAGTTTCGCAGTGATCGCGGCGACCGTCGGCGGGGCGGTGCCGCCGCCGGCCAACGACAACTGCGCCAGCGCCGTTGCCGTCTCCGACGGGGTCACCAACGGCTCGAGCGCCGGCGCGACGGGTTCGACCACCAGCGGATGCGGCGTGGCCGACACCAACGACGTGTGGTACGTCTACACGGCGACGCGCACCGGACAGACCCGCGTGTCGCTCTGCGGCAGCGGCTTCGACACCACGCTGGCGGTCTACACGGGTTCGTGCGCGGCGCTGGCCCAGGTGGCCTGCAACAACGACACCTGCGGCACATCGTCGCGCGTGGAGTTCGCCACCGTGCAGGGCCAGCAGTACCGCATCCGCATCGCCGGCAACAACGGCGAGCGCGGCGTGTTCACCATGCTCATCAGCAGCCCGCCGGGCGTTCAGGCAGGCCCCTTCACCAACCCTTCCAACGGGCATACCTACTACCTGCTCTACCCGTCGTCGTGGACCGACGCCGAGGCCGACGCCATCGCGCTCGGCGGCCACCTCGTGGCGATCAACGACGCCGCGGAGAACGACTTCGCGTACAACACCGTGCTGCGGTTCGACGGCGGCGCCGTGTTCCGGCGCGGCTGGATCGGCCTGAGCCGTGACTCCAACTTCCAGACCTGGACCAACGGCGACCCGGTGACGTACACCAACTGGGCCGCGGGCGAGCCGAACAACGCCGGCGGCGGAGAGAACTACGCCGAGATGCGGGCCGACACCGGCCAGTGGAACGACGTGACGAACCTCCCCAGCGGCAGCCAGTGCGGCATCGTGGAGATCCCGACGCCGCCGACGAGCCCGCTGGGCACGGGGACGGCGGTTCCCTCGAGCGTCGAGGCGGGCCGCACGGCGCAACTCCGCGTGACGGTGATCCCGGCCGGGAGCCCGCCGAGCACGGAGATCGAAGTGCTCGCCGACCTTCAGGCCTTCGGCGGTTCGGCCAGTCAGTCGTTCACAGACCAGGGCGGCAACCTGTTCACTTATGACCTGGAGGTGCCGCTGAACCAGACCCTGCAGCAGTACGTGATCGACTTCACCGTGAGCGATGCCGAGAGCCGCTCGAGCCAGGGCACGCTGACCCTGACGGTCATCGAGCGTTCGTGGCAGGAGCAGGCCGATGGCGGCGGCGACGCTTCGGAACTGCCCGACCAGGCGCAGCGGCCCGTCGGCACCGGCGAGCTGCGGCTGATCCGCGGAGCGCTGGACAACGGCAGCGATGCGGACATCTACGTGATCGGGATCTGCGACGTCTCCACCTTCAGCGCGACGACCGTCGGCGGCGTGTCGTTCGACACGCAGATGTTCCTCTTCAACGCCGACGGCACCGGCGTCATGCACAACGACGACTCGACCGGAACGGCCTCAACGATCAACAACAGCGGCGGGTTGGTCTCTTCCA
Source organism: Phycisphaerae bacterium (assembly GCA_016794945.1). The sequence goes on along the minus strand of JAEUIX010000049.1, from coordinate 3,440 downwards.
CGGGCAACTACCTGCTGGCCGTGTCGGCGTACAACCGCGACCCGTTCGACGCGTTCGCCCAGCTCATCTGGAACAACACGCCGTTCACGGGCATCCGGGCCCCCGACGGCCCGGGCGCGGCGAACCCCGTCGCGTCCTGGACCGGCACGGGAGCGACCGGGCCGTACACCATCACGATGACGGGCGTGTGCTATCCGTCCGAGGGCGGGTCCGGATGCAGCCCGGCCGACGTCGCCACCGAGGGCAGCCCGCAGCCCTTCATCGACGGTCCGGACGGCTTCATCACCGGCACCGACTTCGACGTCTTCGTGCAGGCGTTCTTCCAGGAGATCCGCCGGCCCGAGCCCAGCGGACCCTACATCGCCGACCTGACGGACGGCTCCGGCACCGGCGGCCCCGATGGTTTCATCACCGGTGCCGACTTCGACTTCTTCATCGTCAAGTTCTTCGCCGGCTGCCCGTAATCGGCTCTTGACCGCCGGGATTCCCGGCGTGCGAAACGGAAAGGATCGCTGCTCGCCGGCCGGGAGAAATTCCCGGCCGGCTTTTGCATTCTGTTCGCTTCTCAGAACGTGCGGAACTGGTTACGTTCCGTGGGGCGGGCGCGGTGGTGGTGGAGAGGAGTCGACCATGGCGCGCTGTGTTGTGTTCGCGGGGATTGCGGGGGCACTGACGTGGCTTTCGGGATTGGCCAGCGCCCAGCCGGTGCTCATTACGACGCCGACGACCGTCGGCCCGGCTGATTCGACGATCCTCGGTGTGCCCTTGGCCACGGCGCAGATCACCGTGCAGGGCGCCACCCTGACCATGAGCGGGCGCCACACCGTTGCCTCGCTCACGCTGGAGCGCAACCCCGGCGGCCAGGCAGCGGTGCTGACGCACCCCAACGCGGCGACGTACGACTACTCCGGCGGCGCGGGTACCGATGTGGTGATCGGCCTGTGGCTGACGGTGACCGGCAGCGTTTCCATCCAAGGTGCTTCGGGTGGCCTGCCGGCCTGCGGGATCGACCTGACCGGTCGCGGGCACGGTCCGGAAGTCGGTCCGGGCGCGGGGACCCTCTCCGGCGGCACCGCCGCGGGCGGGGCGCACGGCGGCGGCGGCGGGCGATCGTCCGTTGGCGCGCTCGGCGGGCAGTCCTACGGGTCATTTCTGGAGCCGTCATCGTTCGGCTCGGGCGGTGGACGCGACGCCGACTGCTGCGGTTATCGCACGCCGGGCTCCGGCGGCGGGGCGCTGCGGCTGATCGTTCAAGGCACGCTCTCGGTCGACGGGTTCGTTTCCGCGGACGGCACCGCCGCGGCGGTGGGGGAGTCGGGCGGTGGCGCCGGCGGCGGGGTGTGGATCACCGCGGGCCAGCTGGTCGGCGCCGGCCGGATCGCAGCGCGAGGCGGCAACGGTTGGCCGTCCGCCGGCGGCGGCGGGGGTGGGGGGCGCGTGTCCGCGACGTACACCGCCTCGACGTACGCCGGCACGTGGGACGTCTCCGGCGGCACGGGTGCGCAGAGCGGTGGCGCGGGCACCGTGTTCACCAAGTCGACCGGCGCATCGCTGGGGCTTCTGGCAATCGACAACGGTTCGACGCCGCCCGGAGCGACCACGGAGTTCAGCGGAACCGTGGCGATTCCGGCGAGTCTGCGGGTTGGTCCGGGGGCGATTGTCGGGCCGCGGATCGGCGAGGCGGGCCTTCGGTTGCAGGTGCAGGGCGACGCGACGGTTGAAAATGGCGGAGCGGTGTCGGCGTCGTTCCGGGGGTTTGCGGCCGAAGCCGGCGATGCACCGGGCCAGACGTCGGGCGGCTCGGCCGCGGGCGGAGGGCACGGCGGCGCCGGGGGCAATTCCAGCGTCGGCGCGCTCGGCGGCGGAACATACGGCTCGGTGCAGTTTCCCGTGACCATGGGGTCCGGGGGCGGTCGCGACACCGACTGCTGCGGGGCGCGAACGCCCGGGCGCGGCGGGGGCGCGGTCTGGCTGGAAGTGGGCGGGGCCCTCGTGGTGCAGGGAGAGATCTCGGCGCACGGTGAGGCCGCGCCCGTGGGCGAGTCCGGCGGCGGCGCGGGCGGGAGTGTGTACATCACCGCCGCGTCGCTCGGCGGCACGGGGACGATCGCGGCCGACGGCGGCGCGGGTGCGCCGGCGGCCGGCGGCGGCGGTGGCGGCGGTGGTGGTCGTGTGGCCGTGTACACGCAGACGTTTGGATTCAACGGTGTGGCGCGTGCGGTCGGGGGCAATGGCTTCGTCCGCGGGGGCGCGGGAACGGTGTACGTGCGTCCCGGCGTCGCGTCGCTGGCCACGCTGACGGTCGACAACGGGGGCGTCGCGGGGGCGACCACCGAGTTCACGGGCGACGTGTCGCTGCCGGCGTCGCTGGTGGTGGGGCCGGGCGGGATCGTCGGCCCGCCGGTGGGGGTGTCGGGATTGCACCTGCAGTTCGCGGGCGATGTGACGGTGCAGGTGGGCGGGGCGATCTCCGCCGATGCGCGCGGCTTTGCACCCGAGTCCGGCCCAGCGCCGGGAGCATCGTCGGGCGGTTCGGCCGCCGGCGGCGGGCACGGCGGCGCGGGCGGCAACTCCAGCGTGGGGGCCTTGGGGGGCGGCACGTACGGCTCGGTCGTCGCGCCGGTGACGCTCGGGTCTGGCGGCGGGCGCGACACCGACTGCTGCGGCTACCGCGCCCCGGGGCGCGGCGGCGGGGCGATCCGCCTCACCGCGTCCGGGACTGTGACGATCGAAGGGCGCGCGTCGGTGGAAGGAGGTGACGCGCCGGTGGTCGAGTCGGGAGGCGGCGCGGGCGGCAGCTTGTGGATCACGTGCGGCGCCCTGGCCGGCGCGGGCGTCATCTCGGCCGACGGCGGCGACGGCGCGCCCGTGACGCAGGGTGGCGGCGGGGGCGGCGGGCGCATCGCCGTGCAGTACGGGTCGAGCTCGTTCACGGGCGTGATGACCTCGACGGGCGGTGCGGGGTTCGTGAAAGGGGGCGCGGGCACCGTGTACACGGTTCAGACCGGCCAGCCGCTCGGAACGGTGACTGTCGCCAACGGCGGCGTCTTCGGCGCGACCACCGAGTTTGCCGGGGCGGTGACGCTGGCGGCGAACCTGGTCGTCGGCCCGGGCGCGATCGTTGGTCCGCCCGTCGGCGATCCGTCGCTGGTGATGAACCTCGGCGGCGGGGTCACGGTGCAGGCGGGCGGGCGCATCGGGGCCGACGCCCGAGGCTACGCGCCCGAGGCCGGCCCAACGCCCGGGAGCAACTCCGGCGGCGCGGCCGGCGGCGGCGGGCACGGCGGCGCGGGCGGCGCTTCTTCGTTCGGGGCGTCGGGCGGCGGCTGCTACGGGGACGTGTTCTCACCAACGGCGATGGGCTCCGGCGGCGGGCGCGACACTGATTGCTGCGGCTACCGCACCCCGGGGCGGGGCGGCGGCGTCATCAAGATCGTCTG
>JAEUIX010000280.1 GCA_016794945.1 Phycisphaerae bacterium | reverse complement strand
CTACGAACGAGGCGAACTCGCGTGCGATGCGTATTTCGAGCGCGTCTCCGCATCCACCGGCGGCCTGTACGCGCCCGACGAGGTGCGCCGCCTCCACGAGTCGTGGATCCTCGGCGAGTACGAAGGCGTCTCGGGCCTCATCGACGACCTGCACCGTGCAGGCATCGCCACCGGCGTGCTGAGCAACACCAACGCCAGCCATTGGCGACAGCTCACGCCCGGCGACCATGGCCCGGCCAGGTTCCCCGCGGCGAGCAAGCCCCGTCACCTGCACGCCAGCCACCTGCTGGGGCTCGCCAAGCCTTCACGCGACATTTACCGTGCGTTCGAGCGCCTGTCGGGATTCCCGCCGGCGTCGATTGTCTTCTTCGACGATACTCAGGACAACGTCCGGTCCGCCGCCGACGCCGGCTGGCACGCCCGGCTGGTCGACCACGCCGGCGACACCGCCGCACAGATGAGGGCGCACCTTCGCGCCCTGGGCCTGCTCGGCGCCGACTGACCGGCAGGAGCACCGATGACCCCGCTCGAGATCGAGACCCGACAGTCAGGCGCCGCCGTCGTCGTTTGATTCAGGGGCCCGGCCGACATGCACAACGAGGCCGTTCTGGAACGGCAGGTCAACCGCCTGACCGCATCGCGCCCGGGCCTTGTGGTGCTGGACCTGTCGGGGCTCACCTTCCTGGCGAGCATGGCCGTTGGCCAGTTCGTCATGCTCGCGCGCTCGCTGAAGGGTTGGGGCGGTTCCGTTCGCGTGGCGACTCCATCCAACGATGTTCGGCTGGTGCTGGAGCGTTGCCGATTGAGCGACACGCTCCCGGTGTTTCCCTCAATCGATGCCGCCCTGGCGTGAATGGCGCGCCAGGAACCAGGGTTTTCCCCTGTTTCCAATGAACGGGGAGCGATCACCAATTCCCCGGCCCACGACCCCCAAGTTTGTGGTAGAGTGGGGGCCTCGACGGGAGTGAATGCACCATGGACGCGTTGCGAGTGGATGTTCAGGAACGGGCGGGGGCCACCGTCGTGCGGCTCGATGGTCAGGCCAGCATCATGACCGAGGACGCGATCAAGCGGTTGGTCGACCGCCTGCGGGCGCTCCACCCCAAGCGCATCGTGCTCGACCTGGCCAAGCTCACATTCATTTCGAGCCTGGCGATCGGCCTGTTCGTCAGCCTGGAGCGCGACCTCAAGACGCACGGCGGGCAGGTCGCCATCGCCGCCGCGAACAACGACGTCGGCAAAGTGATCCAGCGGTGCAGGCTCGACACCATCATGCCGGTGTACGAGAGCGTTGACCAGGCGATGGGTTGAACGGCGACGAACCGATCGTCAGCCGATCCGTTCCATGCCGCCCATGTACGGCCGCAGGGCCTTGGGGATGCTCACCGAGCCGTCGGCCCGCTGGTGAACCTCCAGGATCGGGATCATCAGTCGTGGCGACGCGGCGACGGTGTTGTTGAGCGAGTGGCAGAAGACCGTCGGCCCCTTGCCCGCCTCGCCGCCGGCGCGGTACCGCATGTTCAGCCGGCGGCACTGGTAGTCGTACAGGCGGCTGGCCGAGTGCGTCTCGCCGTAAGCGCCCGTGAACCCGCCGCCGGGCAGCGCCTCGCCCCGCCCCGGCATCCAGCACTCGATGTCCACCATGTCGGCGTTCTTCGGGCCCAGGTCCCCCGTGCAGCACTGCAGCAGCCGGTAGGGCAGTTCCAGCGATTGCAGCAGTTGCTCGACGAACCCGATCATCGTCCTGTGCCAGGCGCGGCTCTCGGCCTCGTCGGCCCGGCAGATGACGACCTGCTCGACCTTGTCGAACTGGTGGATGCGGTACAGGCCGGCGGTGTCCTTGCCCGCGGCGCCGGCCTCGCGCCGGAAGCAGGTGCTTACCGTCACGTACTTCAGCGGCAGCGACGCCTCGTCGAGGATCTCGTCCTGGTGCAGGCCCATGAGCCCCACCTCGCCGGTGCCGGTCAGGAACAGGTCGTGCGCCCCGCCCCGTTTGGATTCCTCGATGTGGTACGCCTGCTCGCGTCCGGCAGGAAAGAACCCGGTCCCGACCATGCACTTCTCGTGCACGATCACCGGCACGCTCATGGGGCTGAACCCGTGGGTGTGCACCATGAAATCCACGGCGTAGCGCAGGATGGCCTGGTGCAGCAGCATGCCCGCGCCGGTGAGGATGTACGACCGGCTGCCGGCCAGCTTCACCCCGCGCGGGAAGTCGGCCAGTTTCAGGTCGCGCACCAGGTCGATGTGCGAGCGGGGCTTGAACCCGCGCTGGGCCTCGAAGGGGCGCGTCGGGTCGAAGCCCGCCGGGCTCCACCGGCGGATCTCCACGTTGTCGTCCGAGCCGGCGCCGACCGGCACGTCCGGATCGGGCGGCAGCGGCACCGTCAGCAGCATCGCGTGCAGGTCGGGCTCCAGCCGCGAGACCGCCGCGTCGAGCTCGGCGATCTGCCCCTTGAGCGCCGCGGGCCGGTCGAGCAGGTCCTTGAGCTGAGCCTCGAGCGCCGGCCTCTCGGCCGGGGTCGCTTTGGCGATCGCCCCCTTGAGCTTGCCGATCTGCGGGCCGGATTCCCTCTCCAGCCGCTTCTGCTCGGCCCGGAGGTTCTCCCGCTGCGTCAGCGCCGAGCGGTGGTCCTCCTCCAGCCGGAGCAGGCGGGCGAAATCGACCTCGATGCGCTTGGCCAGGGCGCCGTCCTTGAAGCGCTGGGGGTGTTCGCGGAGTTGCTTGAGGTCGATCATGGGGCGGAGTGTAGTGGCCCCGTGCGCCCGTTTGACGGCCCGGCCCCGTCCGCCCGACGCGCCGGGCGGTACCATCCCGCTCTCGCGCCGGAACCAGGGAGCCAGATGCCGACCTATCAGCTCGCTTCGACCGACGGCCGCGGCTACCTCGTGCCCCTGACGCAGGGGCCGGTGACGATCGGCCGGAACAAGGACAACGTGCTGTGCATCGCCGACGAATCGGCGAGCCGCTACCACTGCGTGATCGAGCCGGACGGCGCCGGCGGGTTCCGCGTGCGTGACCTGGGTTCGCGCAACGGCACGAAGATCAACGCCAACCGGCTGGTCAACGCCGCGTCCGAGGTGGTGCCCGGGGACACGATCAAGGTGGGCGGGCACTCGTTCACGATCGAGGCGGAGATGTCGATCGGCGAGGTGCGGCACGAGGTGCGGTCGCGGACGATCGACGTGGACAAGGCCTGGCTGGAGGAGCTCAAGGGCATGCTCGAGGCCCTGCCGCCCAAGGGCGAGGGCGACGAGCAGATCGTGATGGTCGACGGTTCGGGCCAGGCGACGCCGGCGCTCTCGGGTACGGCCGACGGGCCTCGCGCGGTGCGCCTGCTGCTGCTGCTGGCGGCCAAGAGCCGCGCGACCGACATCCACGTCGAGCCCAAGCAGCACCGCTACAACGTGCGCATCCGCGTCGACGGCCAGATGGTGCAGGTGGCCGAACTGCCGGAGAAAGTGGGCGAGCTGTGCCTGGGCCTGGTGCGCACGGCGTGCCTCATGCGGCCCGAGGCCCGCGACGCCGTGCAGGACGGCCACTTCTCCGTCAAGTTCCGCAGCCGGCGCGTGGACTACCGCGTGTCGCTCACCCCGTCGATGCACGGGCAGAAGCTGGTCGTGCGCGTGCTGGACGCCGCCAACGCACCGCGTTCGCTCATCGAGCTGGGCCTGCCGCCCTACATGGCCGACCGCGTGAAGCGCGCCTGCCAGAAGGAGCAGGGCTTCATCCTGGTCTGCGGGCCCACCGGCAGCGGCAAGACCACCACGCTCTACAACGCCCTGCGCGAGATCGACCGCGACACCACCAACGTCGTCACCATCGAGGACCCCGTCGAGTACCAGCTCGAGGGCGTCACGCAGATCCCCGCGGACGACGCCAAGGGCAACTCCTTCGGCAACCTGCTGCGCTCGGTGCTGCGACAGGACCCCGACGTGATCCTCGTCGGCGAGATCCGGGACGAAGAAACCGCCCGCACCGCCATGCAGGCGGCCATGACAGGCCACCTGGTCTTCTCCACCGTCCACAGCAAGGACTCGATTTCCGCCGTCTTTCGCCTGCTGGACCTGAAAGTCGAGCCGTTCCTGGTCGCCTCGTCGCTCGAACTGGTCCTGGCCCAGCGGCTGGTCCGCTCGCTCTGCGACAACTGCAAGCGGCCCGTGCGCATCACCCCGGGCCAGGCCACGCGCATGGGCAAGTTCCTCGAGGGCAAGAACGACGTCTACATACCCGTCGGCTGCACCGCCTGCCTCAAGACAGGCTACCGAGGGCGGCGGGCCATCTTCGAACTGCTCGATTTCTCCGACGAGCTGCGCGACGTGGTGCTCAAGGACCCCACCATCGCGTCGATCAAGAACGCCGTCGGCCGCGGCATGTTCACAACGCTGCTGCAGGCCGGCTGGCAACTGGCCGCGCGGGGCAGCACGAGCCTCGACGAGGTCGAACGCGTCGTCGGCGGCGGCGTGGCGTGAACGGCTCGTTCACGACGGCCGGTCCAGCAGCCGCGCATCGCGCAGCGCCGGGAACTTCTCCCGCCACCGACGCAGGCCCTGAAGATCCAGGTCGACGCTCAGAACCCGCGCCCGGCCGTCGTCGCCGTCGGCGACGAGTTCGCCCATGTAGTCCGCGGCGTACGACCCGCCGTCATACGTCACGCCCCCGCCGCCCTGCGTCGGCGGCTCCTGCCCCACGCGGTTGATGCACAGCACGTAGGCCTGGTTCTCGATCGCCCGGGCGATGCCCAGCGCCCGGCGATGCGTCTTGCGCGGCGCGGGCCAGTTTGCCGGCACCGTGAACACCTCGGCCCCCATCCGCATGCCCGCCCGGAACGCCTCGGGGAAGCGCAGGTCGTAGCAGATCAGCGGGCAGACCACCGTGCCGCCCCAGCGGTAGGTCGTGACTTCCGTTCCGCCGACGAAATGCTCGCTCTCCTTTCCGAACGAGAAGGGGTGGATCTTGTCGTACTCGCACAGCACCGCCCCGTCCGGCCCCGCCACCGTCACGCGGTTGCGTCCCTTGCCCTCCGGACCCAGCACCGTGCGCGAGCCCTGCAGGGTGATCCCCCGGCTTGCGGCCGTCCGGCGGATGAACTCCAGCGTCTGGCAGTCGGTGTCGGCCGTTCTGGGGAGGTTGAAGGAAAACCCCGTGTCGAACATCTCCACGAGCACGACGAGGTCGCCGGGCGCGATCGGTGCGGCGTCGAGCAGGCGCGAAATCCGCGCGAAGTTCTCCGGCTTGTCTTCCCAGGCGGTGTCGGACTGCACCAGGTGTGCCCGGCCGGTGGATGACATGCGGCAAACGTACGCCGCTGGAGAACCCGACGCCCGCGGACCGAGTATGAGGAGCCTCCGGCGGCGCGGCGCCGGCCTGAAACGGATCGTCGGATCGGAGCGAACAATGGTCGTGCTCGTCAAGGAGTCCAGGTTGAACGGTGTGCCGGGCCAGACCTCGCCGGGGGGCGAACGCTTCCGCGCCCAGGGTGCGCCCGCCCCCGCCGCCCATGTGCCGGTCGGCCGACTGGTGCTCGCCAGCCAGTCGCCGCGGCGGCGCGAGTTGCTCACCCAGCGCGGGGTGCGGTTCGACATCGTCGAGCCGACGTTCGACGACGCCGACCTGTCGCGCGGGGCCGTTGATCCCTCGGCGTGGGTCGCCTCGCTGGCATATCTCAAGGCCACGGGCGCCATGGACCGCGCCCGACGCGAAGGCCGCTCCTTCGACGGCGCCACGTTCCTGGGCGCCGACACCGTGGTCGTCGACCGCGGCAGCCTGCTCGGCAAGCCGCGCAACGCCGTCCACGCGGGCGAGATGCTCCGCTCGCTGCGGGGACACGCGCACGAGGTCGTCACGGGCGTGGCGATGGTCGAGGCGGGCGCACCCCGGCGCGAGATTCTCACCGACCGGGCCACGGTGTGGTTCAGCTATCTCCCCGATGCGCTGATCGACGCCTACTGCGCCAGCGGCGCCTGGCGCGGCAAGGCCGGCGGGTACAACCTCGAGGAGATCCTGCGGGCCGGCTGGCCCGTGCGCTGCGAGGGCGACCCGACCACGGTCATGGGCCTGCCGATGCGGCTGCTCGAATCGCGCCTGGCCCGATTCGTGCCCGGCGCGCCGTGACGCGCCGAGCCCGGGCGTACCCTTGCGCGTGATCACCCTGGCGACCAACGGGCCGATCGCCTCGCCGTGGGTCGCGGTGCCGGTGGTTTCCGTCGCGATGCTCCTGGTCGCGGCCCACGTGCTGGCGATCCAGCGTGTGCCGATGCCGTCGAGCCGTCGGCGCATCCGCACGGCCAACGGCCTGCTCATGCTCGTCGCGCTGCCGCTGCTGGCGTACGCGGTGAGCGTCGTGCCGCCAGCCGACAAGCGGCCGTTCGTCCTCGCCTGGATGAGCGTGATGATCCTGGTGAGCATGGTGCTCGGCCTGGCGCTGGTGGACATCGCCAACAACATCCGCCTGTTCGCTCGGGCAAGGGCCGAGCTCGACCGCATGGCCGCGCGCGGGCTGGCGGGCAAGGTTCGCGCCGCCAGCGGCACGCCCGGCGCCGGCTCCGAGGGGAGCGTCCGCGATGAACGCTGAGCCGCCGGGCCAGGGCCGTCCGCGCCCGGGGCCGGCGCCCGCGCTGGTGGGAAGGGCGTTGGCCCCGATCTACGGCCTGGCGGTGCGGGCGCGCAACCGGCGCTTCGACGCCGGGCGGGGCGTGCGCAGGTTGCCGCTCCCGGTCATCAGCGTCGGCAACCTGTCGGTGGGGGGGACCGGCAAGACGCCCATGGTCGCCTGGATCGTTCAGCGACTGGCGACGGCGGGTGTGCCGCCCGCCATCGCCATGCGCGGCTATTCGCCCGACGGTCGGCACGGGCCGGACAGCGACGAGGCGCTGCAGTACCGCACGCTCGCGCCTGGCGTCCCCATCGCGGCCGATCCGGACCGCTACGCCGCCGTGACGAGACTCCTGGCAGAGCCCGCCGGCGCCGCGGTGCGCTGCGTGGTGCTGGACGACGGCTTCCAGCACCGGGCCCTTGCACGCGACCTGGACATCGTCCTGATTGACGCCACGCGCGACCCGTTCGCCGACCGCCTGCTGCCGGCCGGCTGGTTGCGCGAGCCCGTCGAGTCGCTCCGGCGCGCCGGGGCGGTGGTCATCACCCACGCCGAGTGCGCCCAGCCCGGGGCGGTCGACCGCATCGACCAATGCCTGCAACGCCTGATGGACAGGCCGGCGGACGCCGTCGTCCGGCACGCCTGGGCCGGTCTGCGGCTCAGCGACCCGCCCTACGACGACGACCATCCCCAGCCCGTGTCCTGGCTGGCGGGCCGGCGTGCGCTGGCGCTGTGCGGCATCGGCAACCCGGGGCCGTTCATCGCGATGTCCCGGGCCGCGTGCGGCTCGTGCGACGTGCAGGTTTTCCCCGACCACGAGACCTACGCCCCGTCGACCGTCGCCGGCGCGTTCGTGCGTTCGGAGGCGTTCTTCCGGGGCGCAGCTGCGCACGAGCCCGTGCTGACCACCGAAAAGGACTGGACCAAGCTGCGCACCGTGGCGCGCGGGCTGTGGTCCCGCCCGGTGGCCCGCCCTGTGCTCGAACTGCGCTTCGACCGAGGCGAGCGGGCGTTGACGGACCGGGTGCTGGCCGCCGCCGGCGCACCGCCGGCCGCACCCTAGAATCCGCCCGATGTCGCACCTGCTGGACCGCCTCGCATCCTGGAAGCCGTTCACGGCCCTGGTCGTCGGCGATTTCATGCTCGATGAGCTGGTGCACGGCAACATCGACCGCCTGGCCAACGATGCGCCCGTCCCCGTGATGCACGTGCAGCGCACCGAGCAGCGCCCCGGCGGCGCGGCCAACGTAGGCCTTGACCTCGCGGCCATGCGCGGGCGTGTGCTGGCCTTCGGCGCCGTGGGGTCCGATCGCGCCGGGCAGGAACTGCGGGCCCTGATGAGCGCCTCGGGCGTCGAACCTGCCGGTCTGATCGAGGACCCCTCCAGGCCCACGACCGTCAAGCGCAGCCTCATCGGCCTGGCGCAGCACCGCCACGCCCAGAAGATGTTCCGGATGGATTACGAGAGCCGCGAGCCCTTGGCCGATCGCGCCGCCGGCGCCCTCATCGACGCCGTTCGGGAGCACCTGCACGGCGCCGATGTGGTGTGCATCGAGGACTACGCCAAGGGCGTCTGCACGCCCCGCGTCTGCCAGGGAGTCATCGAGGCAGCCCGCGCCGCGGGCGTGCCCGTGATGGTGGACCCGGCCGCACTCAACGACTACTCCCGGTACCGCGGCGCGGCCGTCATCACCCCCAACCGCTCCGAAGCCGAGAAGGCGTGCGGTCGGCGCGTCGGCGATCGCGCCCCGGCCGAAGCCTACGCGCCGCTGGCGCGGGAATTGGTCGAATCGCTCGCCCTCGACGCCGCTGTCGTCACGCTCGACAAGGACGGTGCGCTGCTGCTCGAGCGCCAGGGTGAGCCGCGCGCGGTGCCCACGGTCGCGCGCCGCGTCTACGACGTCACCGGCGCCGGCGACATGGTGCTGGCCGCGCTCGCCGCCGCCCGCGCCAACGGGCTCGACTGGTTCGACTCCGTCCGGTTCGCCAACGCCGCCGCGGGGCTCGAGGTCGAGGAGTTCGGCGTCGTGCCCATCGCCCTGGAGCGCATCCACCGCGACATCCTGCAGCGCGAGCGGGCCACCCGCGGCAAGCGGCGCTCGCTCGAGGAACTGCTGGTCGAGATCGCCGCCATCCGCCACCCCGGCAACGGCCAGGCCGACGCCCGCCGCCCGCGCATCGTGCTGGCCAACGGGTGCTTCGACGTGCTCCACGCCGGGCACGTCAGCTTGCTCCGTCGGGCAGCGGCCCTGGGCGATTTCCTGGTCGTCGCCGTCAACGACGACGCCGGCGTCCGCAAGCTCAAAGGGCCCGGCCGGCCCATCTACCCGATCGAGGACCGCGTGCAGCTGCTCGGCGAACTGGAGTGCGTCGGCGCCGTGGTCGTCTTCAGCGAGGACACCCCCGAGCGGCTCATCCGCGCCGTCAAGCCCGACGTGCTGGTCAAGGGGGCGCAGTACGACCCGGCCTGCGTGCCCGGCGCGGCGTTCGTGGAGTCCTACGGCGGCCAGCTCGCGCTGCTCGACGTGGTCGAGGGCCGCAGCACCACCGGCACCGTCGAGCGCATCCGCACCGCCAACTGACGCCGCGGCCTCAGGTCCACCGCAGAACGATCTTCCCGAACTGCTCGGCCTTCTGAAGGCGAGCCCAGGCCTCGGCCGCCGCCGGCGCGTCGAACACCCGGTCCACCACCGGGCGCAGCCGTCCCTGGCGGAACAGCGACGCCACCTCCGCGAACTCCTCGTTGCTGCCCATCGTCGAGCCGAAGATCCGCAGCTGGTTCCAGAAGATCCGGGCCAGGTCCGTCACCGCGTCCGGACCGCTTGTGCACCCGGGCGTCACGTACGCGCCACCGCGTGCCAGGCTCTTGATGCAGTTCAGGTGCGTGGCCTTGCCCGACGAGTCCACGGCCATGTCCACCCCGCGCTTGGCCGTCCACCCGCGCACGTCCTTGGACCAGTCCTGCCCCGTGTCCAGCACGCCCAGCGCAGCGCCCAGCGCCAGCGCCTTGTCGAGTTTCCAGGCGTGCCGGCTGGTCACCGCGACGGCGCAGCCGTAGTGCCGCGCGATCGCCAGCGCGCTGGTGGCCACCCCGCCGCCGATGCCCGTGATCAGCACGCTCTGGCCCGCGCGAAGCCCGCCTTTGGTCACCATCATGCTCCAGGCCGTCAGGGCGCACAGCCCGAACGCCGCGCCCTCCACCGGGTCGGCCTCGCCCACGTCGGCCAGGTTCGGCGCCGGCGCGACGAACCGCTCGGCGTGCATGCCGTGGTGGTGCTCGCCGATGAGCTGGTACTCCGGCGCCAGCGTGCTGCCCGGCGGGTCGGTCGGCACGGCGCGCCCGGCGATGCGGACCGCCGCGTTGACGATCACGCGCCGCCCCAGCCACGCCGGATCGACGCCGGGGCCCGCCGCCTCGACCACCCCGCAGGCGTCGCACCCGCTGATCCGCGGGTACGTCAGCGACAGCCCCGGCACGCCCCGGCCGACCCACAGGTCCATCTGGTTGAACGCCGACGCCAGCGTGCGCACGACCACCTGACCC
>JAEUIX010000278.1 GCA_016794945.1 Phycisphaerae bacterium | reverse complement strand
TTCAGCGACGTCTACGGCAAGTACAGCGAGGTCATCCGGCCCGACGCCGTGGTGTTCCTGACCGGCAAGGTCGACCACGCGCGCGGCGAGCCGCAGATCATCGTCGAGAGTGTCGTGCCCCTGGAATCGGCCACCAGCGCGCTGGCGCGCAAGGTCCGGCTCACCGTCGACGAGCGACGGCACAACGGCAGTTCCGAGTCGGTTCTCGAGCGCGTGCTCGGGGTGATCCGGCCCGCGGCGCCGGCGGGGCGGCCGGCGCCGCGACCCGCAGCGCCCGGCGTGCCCAGCCTCGGGGTCGAGATCGTGGTGCTCACCGAGCAGCACGAGGTGTGGCTCGAAGCCGGCGCGCTGCGCCTGGCCGCCAGCGACGAGGCGGTGGGCGACCTGCGCGAGCTGCTCGGCGATGACAACGTGACGATGGTCGGCGCGCAGGTGGAAGTTGCCCGGCGCGAGCCCAAGCCCTGGGAGCGCAAACGCTCCCCCGCCGGCGAGTAGCCCCGCTCACGCCTGCTCGAGTAGTGCTCGAACCAGCGAGTGGTTCAACGCGTGGCCCGACCGCGTCGCGATCACCCGCGCGTGGATCGGCCGGCCCGCCAGCGACAGGTCGCCGATCACGTCCAGCACCTTGTGGCGCGCCGGCTCGTGCTCCAGCCGGTACCGCGTGTCCACCGGACCGTCTTGGTCGATCACCAGCACGTCGCGCGGCTGCAGATGCCCGAACAGCCCCGCCGCGCGCATCGCGTCGGCCTCGGCCTTGGTGCAGAAGGTTCGCGCCGGCGCGATCTCCCGGGCGTACCGGGCGGGGTCGGGCTCCGCGGCGTCGAGCCGCCACCGGGCCGACTGCGCCGCGATCGGAGCTCCCGGCCCGTAATCCAGGTAGTACTCGACGTCCAGCCACGGCCCGTCCGGTGGGAGCGCCTGGATCATGCCCCCGTCCAGCGACACGGTGATCGGTCGCTCGGCCACCAGCGGCACCAGCAGCGGCGCCGGGCCGCGGTCCGGCGGACGGGCCGGCACCACGCCCGACGCGCCGATCGCCTCGACGAACGGCAAGGCCGACCCGTCCATCATCGGAACCTCGGGCCCGTCGAGTTCGCACAGGCAGTCGGTGACCCCGAACGCCGCCAGCGCCGACAGCAGGTGCTCGACCGTGTGCACCGCCGGGCGCGCCGAGCCCGCCTCGGGCGAGAGCACCGTCTGGCGCGGGCGAGCGAACACGTGGTTGACCAGGGCCGGGATGAGCGGCTGCTCCGGTTGATCGGTGCGGCGGAAGCACACGCCGTGCCCCGCCGGGCGCGGCGCGACCGTCAGCGTGCTGGGCAGCGAACTGAACAGCCCGACGCCCGAGCAGGTCAGAGGGCGTGCGAGCGTGCGCGCGCGGGTCATGTCCGGATGATAGTTCCCGGCGGGACTCGGGCGGCCGCCGCCGGGCCGGCGGTCCGGCTCAGTAGATGATGTTGGCGAACGACGCGTTGTCCTGGAAACCCGTGCCCGGGAGCGTGAGAACCTGACCGAAGTGGTTGTTGGCGCCGATCGAGTAGTTGTTCGCCGAAACGCCGCCGGTGGGGCGCGACGCGCTGTTGCGGGCCAGGAAGTTGCCGCCGGTGCTGGCCCCCGCCGCGACCGAGAAGTTGAAGTCGTTGCCGGTGCAGTTGTTGTTGACGATGCGGTTGCCGAAGCCGGTGGCGGTCACGCCGCCGCCGTTGGCGACGTTCTGACCGTTGCTGTTGCAGTTGTTGCTGTCGACCAGGCATTCGTTGGAGACGACGATGCCGGAGATGTCGTTGCCCACCGCTTCGCAGTGCACGATCGTGACCTGCGCCGCGCAGTTGAAGCCCGTGCCCTGGTTCGTCACCGCGGCGCAGCCGCGGACGGTGCTGCCGGCGGAGATGATGAACCCGTTGGTGTTGGTCGTGTTGGGCCGCGCGCCGTTGGAGACCGCCGTGCAGTTCTCCAGCGTGTTGCCCAGGCCCGAGACGATGCCGGTCTCGCGGTTGCCGCGCGCCACGCACTGCACGATCACGCACGCCTCGCCGGCGATCAGGCCGGACCGGCCGTTGTTGTAGAGGTTGAGATTCTCGAACCGGCCGCCGACGACGTTCGTCGCGTCGATGCCCACGGAGGTGAAATCGCGCACCGTGCCGTTGCGGATGGTGACGTTTCTCCGCGGCGTGCTGCCGGCGCCCTGCGTGACGACGATGCCGCGCAGGGTCCCGGCGGTGCCGGTGAAGTTGCCGGTGATCGCGCGGCCGTTGAGGTCGAGCGTGACGTCGTCGGCCGAGATGGTGATGCCGTCGGAGCCGCCGATCTGGATGTTCGACGCCAGGTAGTACGCCCCGCTCTGGCTGATGGTGAACGGCAGGCTGGTGATCGGCGTGCCGCGCTGCGACTGGATCGCGTTGTACAACTCGTCGAGGGTTCGCCCGGTCGGGACGATCGGTCCGGCCGGCGGGTTGAGCGGGCCGGCCAGCGCGACGGCGGCAACGCAGGCGGTCAGTGCGAGCAGGCCGAAGCCCGACGTGCGGCGGAACCAGCGATTCATGTCGATCTCCCGTGTCCCCAGAGGGTCGAGACAAGGGTAGACCGCTGCGGCGCCGTCGACCGACGCGCTACCGGACCTGGGCCTCGGGCCGGCGGACCTCGGGCGTCGGCCCCTTCTCGAACTGCAGGCTCTTGCCGGCGACGGCGACGCGCACGGCGTCGCCGGGCCCGAACTCCCCCGCGAGGATCCGCGCCGCCAGGGCGTTCTCGATGCGCTGCTGGATGACCCGCTTGAGCGGGCGGGCCCCGTACTGCGGGTCCCACCCCTCGGCCGCGAGCTGCGCCTTGGCCTCGTCGGTGAGCGTGATCGAGATCTCGCGCTCGGCCAATCGGCGCGCCAGCCGGCGCAGCTGGATGTCGACGATCTTGCCCAGGTCCTCGCGCTTGAGCTGGTGGAACACCACGGTCTCGTCGATGCGGTTGAGCAGCTCCGGCCGCATGAACCCGCCCCGCATGCCGACGTCGAGCCGGGCGTTGAGCTGGCCCTGCTCGAGGTCCGGCCGCAGACCCGAGCCCGTCAGGTCCATTCCGGGACCCCGGCGGATCAGGTCGCGCACCGCGGCTTCGATCTCCCAGTCCTCGGCGCCGCGCGACGTCATGTCCTGGATCATCTGGCTGCCGACGTTGCTGGTCATGACCACGATGGCGTTGCGGAAGTCCACGGTCCGTCCCTGGCCGTCGGTCAGGCGGCCGTCGTCGAGCACCTGCAGCAGGATGTTGAACACGTCCGGGTGCGCCTTCTCGATCTCGTCGAGCAGGATCACGGCGTACGGCCGGCGGCGGACGGCCTCGGTCAGCGCGCCGCCCTCTTCGTAACCGACGTAGCCGGGAGGGGCGCCGATCAGCCGGCTGACCGCGTGCTTCTCCATGTACTCGGACATGTCGATGCGCACCATGGCCTCCTCGGTGTCGAAGAGGAACTCGGCCAGTGCCTTGCACGTCTCGGTCTTGCCCACGCCCGTGGGTCCCAGGAACAGGAACGAGCCGATCGGCCGGTTGGGGTCCTGCAGGCCGGCACGCGACCGGCGCACGGCGTCGGCCACGGCGCGCAGGGCGTGCTCCTGGCCCACCACGCGCTCGGTGAGCATGCGCTCCATGCGGAGCAGCTTCTCCCGCTCGCTCTCGACCAGCCGCGACACCGGGATGCCGGTCCACCGGCTGACGATCTGGCTGACGGCCTCGGCGTCGACCTCCTCCTTGACCAGGGCGTTGCCCTTGGCCTGGCGGCGTTCGATGACCGCCTCGGCGGCGGCGAGCTTCTTGTCCAGTTCGCGCAGGTCGCCGTACTGCACGCGGGCGGCGGACTCCAGGTCGCCGCGGCGCTGGGCCTGCTCCAGCTCGGTGCGCTTGCGGTCCATCTGCTCCTTGATGGACTTGACCGCCTCGAGTTCCTTCTTCTCCTCCTCCCACCGGGCGGTCAGAGCGCGGTTCGATTCCTGCAGCTCGGCCAGCTCCCGCTCGAGCCGGTCCAGCTCGCGCTGCGCCGAGGCCTTGTCGCCGGCGCCGGCCTTTCCGTCGGCGGACACCTCGAGGCGCACCGCCTCGCGCTCGATCTCCAGCTGCATGATGCGCCGGCGCAGCTCGTCGAGCTGCGTGGGCATGCTGTCGTTCTCGATGCGCAGCCGGCTGGCGGCCTCGTCGATCAGGTCGATCGCCTTGTCCGGGAGGAACCGGTCGGCGATGTACCGGTGCGACAGGGCGCTGGCCGCCAGGATTGCCGAGTCGAGGATCTTCACGCCGTGGTGCGCCTCGTAGCGGGGCTTGAGCCCGCGGAGGATCGCCACCGTCTCCTCGACGCTCGGCTCGCCGACGAAGATCGGCTGGAAGCGACGCTCGAACGCGGGGTCCTTCTCCACGTGCTTGCGGTACTCGTCCAGCGTGGTCGCGCCGATGCAGCGCAGCTCTCCGCGGGCCAGGGCCGGCTTGAGCAGGTTGCCGGCCGAGACCGCGCCCTCGGCCGCGCCCGCCCCGATGATCGTGTGCAGTTCATCGATGAACAGGATGATGTCGCCCTTGGCGGCAACGGTCTCGCGGAGCACCGCCTTGAGGCGCTCCTCGAACTCCCCGCGGAACTTGGCGCCCGCCAGCAGCGCGCCCACGTCCAGGGCCATGATGCGCCGGCCCTTCATGTTGTCGGGGCAGTCGCCGTTGACCAGCCGCAGCGCCAGACCCTCGGCGATGGCGGTCTTGCCGACCCCCGGCTCGCCGATGAGCACCGGGTTGTTCTTCGTGCGGCGCTCCAGCACCTGCATGCACCGGCGGATCTCCTCGTCGCGCCCGATCACCGGGTCGATCTTGCCCTGCTGGGCCTTCTCGGTCAGGTCGATGGCGTACTTCTTCAGCGCCTCGTACTGGCTCTCGGCCTCGGCGTCGTTGACGTTGCTCACGCCGCTGGCCTCGCGCACCGCCTTGACCGCCTGTTCGACCTGGGGCCGCCGGGCGTTGCCCAGCGTCAGGGCCTCCTTCGCCGCGCCGGCGACTTCCGCCAGCGCCAGCAGCAGGTGTTCGCTGCTGACATAGGCGTCGCCCAGCCGCTTGCTCTCCTGCTCGGCCCGGACCAGCACGTCCATCAGCCCGCGCCCGCCCTGGCCCGCGCCGCCCGACACCGTCGGCTGCCGCCCAAGTTCCGCCTGGACGATCTGCCCGATGCGAGCCGGGTCCGCTCCGGCCCGCTGGAGGATCGACCAGACGGCCGACGACTTGTCCTTCAGCAGCGCCGCCAGAATGTGCAGCCCCCCGACCTCCGCGTGCTGCCGCCCTACGGCGTCGGATTGGGCATCGGCGAGGGCCTGTTGCGCAAGCGTTGTGAACCGGTCGGGTCGCATGGGGTGCCTTTCCGCCGGGCCCCGGGGGCATCGGCGGTTGTCACCGGGCAAACGGCGCGCCCAACCGAAACCCGATCAGGACCCAGACCTGTGCTCCGGACCGGCCGCCGGAGCCCGCGGCCATCCCCAAACGGGCCGACGGCCGGCGGAGCCGCTGCCGCGATGGCAGATGCGCCGGTCCGGCAGCCGATATCCCCCGTCTGCCCACAGGCCGCCCTGCCGCTCCCGGACGGTCCAACCAGGGGCCGACCCCTTGACGCCCGAGGGCCCCGCGGGTACAACCCTCGCTCTGACAAGGAGTTCCGAATGAACCGTGCCCGTGTCGCGTGCCTGAGTCTCTTGCCGCTGTGCCTGCTGGCGGCGTGTGCGCAGGACAACCTCAAGGCCCAGCGGAAGGACATTCTGAACGACCCGACGCCAGAACTGGACACCCACCGCGAGCGCTGGTCCGATCGGCAGAACGCCTATCACAACACCGTCGACACCAACCTTCGCACGCTCAACAGCGACCTGGGCCGGATCATGCTCTTCGATCGTCCCAGCCGCCTGTCGCCCGAACCCATCCGCTGACCCCGCGCTCGGTTCTCTGGTCGGCGCGCTCGATCATCGCACAACGCGCAACGAAAAGGCCCGCCGGATGGCGGGCCTCTTCTTTCGTGCTCGGAACTGAATCGAACCCGCTCAGGCCGTCGTGTAGCGGCCGCGCCCCACGCGCTTGAACTTGCCGCTCTTGATGAGCTGCAGGTTGACCATCGTGCGGAAGTTCTCGGCATTGCTCTGATAGCCGGCGGCGCGGACGGCGTCCGCGGCCTCGTTGACGCGCATGGTCTTGCCCTTGAGCAGCTTGGCCAGCGCTTCGGCGAGACTCATCGAGTTGCGGGCGCGCCCGCCCGTCTGCACGCCCGCGGCGCGGATCTTCGCGTCCAGCGCGTCGAGCTTGGCCTGAAGTCGGGCGCGCTGCTTGATCAGCGTGCGCGTCGAGCGCTGGCGCCGCGTCAGTTCCCGCTGCAGGTCGGCCACCGTGAGATTCGAGAGGCCCCCGCCACGAGTCGACGCACGCTTGCTCTTCGCCATGAAATTCCCTTTCGGCCCCCTCACAGATGACCGTCGCGGCCCGTGTCGGGATCGCTCGGCACACGCCAGCGAACTTGTGTCCCATGCCTCCGTGCCACGATACCCGGAACATTAGTGCACTTACTTAGTAGGTCAAGCAGGTGATACCGAACAGTTACCTTCGAAGCGGCGGGGACCCGGTCGTACGGCGTGGCGGGCAGGCCAATGCACCCGTGTCGGACTGTTCCTTCGCCGGGTAGTTCGGGGAGTAGTCCTTCATTTGAGGACCGGATCGGCCGATGGATGGGCAGGCCGATAACGAACGGATGGGGCAGAACCATGAACGCACAGGCACTCGAGCACACCCCCGCGAAGATGAGACTGGCTGTCGACTCGGCCGAGCGGCGGAGATTCGCCCGTCGCCCGGCCGACGCTTCACTCACCGCGACTTACACCGACTGGCAGGGGCGTATCGGCGTCACGCACATCAAGGTCGTCGATTCTTCGTTGACGGGGCTGGGCGTCGAAAGCCCGGTGGAACTCACCCCGGGCATGACCGTCTCGCTCTGCGACGGCGCAGCGCCCGTCGCCACCCGCTCGGGCGTCGTCGTCCGTTGCCGGCGCGAGCGCGACGGGTTCCGCGTCGGCCTGGCGTTCCATCGCCGCGCCGCGGCCTGAGCGGATCGGTCAGCGTCCGCTGAAGAACAGCTCGATGTACGCGTCGAAGTCCTCGCCGGTGATGAAGCCGTCGGGGTACTGCCCACCGCCGCTGGCGGCGACGTCGGCCGTCTTGTACCCCGTCGCGGGATTGACCAGTTCCTGGAAGAAGGCCTGGATGAACAGGTCGAAGTCGTTGCCGGTGATGAAACTGTCCTGGTCGACGTCGGCGATGAGCCGTTGCGGCGTCAGCACCATCACCGCGTTGTAGGCCTGATCGCCGGACGACCCGCCCCCCGGCATCGACGGATCGACGTACTGCCCGTTTCCGTCGGTGTCGTAGACGATCTTGGCCCGGAACACCAGCGCCCCCAGCGACAGCGCGCCCGAGGCCGCCTGCGACTGCGGGTCGATGCCCGCGCCGAAGTCCTGCACGATGCTCCCGGACCACACGGACCCGGAGTCCGCCGAGTCGGCGTCCGCGGGGCCGGCGAACTGCACCTGGTAATTGCGGCCGGAGTTCACGCCCGCGATCACGTCGCCCATCTCCGCCAGCAGTTCCAGCCGGTACCCGCCCGTGTCCGCGTCGCGGTTGGCTCGGAGCAGCGCGACAGTCAACTTGTCGGGCCCCGCCCGGCGAAGCGCCGCGGTCGCGACGAAGTAGAGGTTGCCCAGTCGGTCCATCGCCGGGGTCGAGATCGACGGTCCGCTGGCGGCGCCGGGGAACACCTCGTCGTACCGCGCGATCCGACCGATCGGCGCCGCGTCGACCACGCCGTCGCCCTCGCCGGCGTCGAAGGTCCCCGCGATCCCGTCGTCGCCGAAGTCCCCCTGGATCGCCTTGCTCAGGCCGCCCGCCGCGCCCGAGCTGGTGCCGGTGTGCGCGGCGATCGTCCACGTCTCCGCTCCGGCCGCGTCGATGCGCACCACCGCAAGGTAGTTGTCCAGGCCCTGGGGCGAGCTCCCGCCCCCGCCGGTCGGCGCCACCAGTGCCGCACCCAGCAGATCACCGCCCGGAAGAACCGTCAGGGCGACCGGACCGTTGCCGCCGCGGAAGCAGACCTGCGAGCCGTAGTTGGTGAACTCGTGGTTGCCGAGGCTTCCCCAGGTGCCGAACGCGTCGAAGCCGTCGACGGGGTCGGTCAGCGCGCCGGCGCCGCCGTTGGGCAGCTCGACGCGGCGCTGGGCGTCCACGGAGCCGTCCGTATTCACGCCCCAGAACGACAGGCCCCGCGTGCGCGTGGCAGAGGGTCCCCTGGACAGCACGGCGCACGTGCCGGCGTTCGCGCCGCCGACAGCGAGCGGAGCAAAGACCGACGCGGTGAAGGAGATCGGTCCCCGAGCCGCCGCGCCCGACGGCAGGTACGCCGTGGTGGACGTCAGGGCGTTGGCCGTTCCTTCGAACGAGAATCCGTTGGCGAAATCGCCGGCGACCATCACGGGCCGCCCGGCGATGGCACGGCTGATGATCGAGGGCGTGGTCTGCGGCGTGTCGGTCGTGATGAGACGGCGCGAAAGGCCCGAGCCGCTGTCGCCCATACCGGCGCTGCCGAGCGTGTTGAGCACGTTCCGATTTCGCAGCGTCGCGTCCACGCGCCAGAGTTGCTTCTGCGCCAGGGCGCCCGCCACGCCGGAGTACCCCTGCCCGTCGGCCAGGAGATGGACGTTGCCCGCCTCGTCGACGCCGCCGAGGCCCAGCGACGCCGTCGCCTGCGTGGCCAGGGACGATCCCGAACGATTGACCACCGAGACGATGCGCGAGACGTACAACCGGCCCGGGGCAAACGGCTGGAGCCCGGCGATCAGCGCGACGATGTTGTTCTCGTCGTCGGTGTCGCCGAAGGCCGTGTTCGGCCCGCCCGCGTACTCCATGAACGCGACGCCAAACGACTGGCCCCGCAGCGAACCGACGTTGCGCGTGCCGTAGTTCCCGCTGCCATCGTCGGTCGGCGTCGCGTTGCGGCTCCCGTTCACGCCCTGGCCGGGAGCCGCCCATGCCTGGTAGGACGGCCGCAGGAACGCCTGCACGCCGGTGAAGCGGTTGCTGACGGCCTGAGCGCCGATGAGGTGGTTGAAGTACGCCGCGCTCGTGGACGCGCTGCTCTTGGCCAGCGGGCCGACGTAGTACCCGCGCCCCCAGCTCGAGGTCCGGCGCGACAGATCGACCACGTAGTCCTTGACCTGGTTGCCCGAAGCGCCCGTCAGGTACGCGCTGAGCGCGTCGCCCGGCGGCGCGTTGGTGGTGCTCACGGAATCCTGCGCGCGGCACGTCCCGCCGGGCCCCAGGATGCCGACGGTGGTGCCCGCGAGCAGACCGATCGCGCCGAACCGAGCCGAGGGATGACGCATGCCGGACTTCTCCGATCGTCGCGCGGGCGACGAGCCACGGCCGGGGGCCGGCCGATCGCTCAATTATCGCGCAGATCAGGGGGTCTTGCCACCCTTGTCACGCAAGTGCTGCTCGACGACGAGCTTCCGTCGTTCCAGGTACTGGTGCCAAACAGGGTCCGATTCCTGCAGCAGGGCCTTGCGGATCCGCTCGGCGGTGGCCTCGTCGCTGCGCTGGCGAAGGTGGTCGACACGCACCGCCTGGCGCAGCGCCGGCTGATAATTCGCGTCACGCTCCAGCGCGGCCCCGTAGAACCGCGCCGCGTCATCCAGATACCCCTGGTTGAACCACAGGTCCCCGAGATTGCACATCGGCTTGGGGTCCGTCGGCGACAGGTCGCCGGCCACACGGAAGGCCTCGGCCGCCTCCAGGTTGCGGCCCTGCTTCATCAGCACCACGCCCAGGTTGTTCCACGCCGCCGGGAAGTCCTGGTACACGCCGATCGCCTCGCGGTAGCGCGAGATGGCTTCCAGCGGCCGGCCCCCCCGCGCCAGTTCGTCGCCCTGGTTCACCAGCTTCTGCGCCCGCAGCACCTGCTGCGTCGCGGCGTTCATGGTGGCCAGTTCGGCCGTCTCCGGGTCAGGCTCCGGCGGCGGTGCGTTGTTCGACGAGTTGCAGCCCGACCCTGCCAGCGCGCCGAGCAAGGCGGCGGCAACGGGCACGACCAGTCGGCGGCGGAGGAGTTCCGGCATGGGGCCCATGGTAGCGATCAACCCTTGCGCTCCCAGCGGGTGAAGATGACCTGGCCGGACCAGCGGGCCTTGCCCTCCGGTGTCGCGGCGCCCGGATTCAACTGCAGCATCGAAACCTCCAGGCCCTGGATCTCCGCCACCGCGCGGGTGATCCACCGCACCATCGCCTCGCCGTCCACATTGTTCATAGTGGCCGTGTACTTCTTGCGTTGCATGCCCGGCGGCGCGGAGCGCATGTCCTCGGTGTCCGAGTAGGTGATCCCGGTCAGGCCCGACTCGGTTCCCAGCTGCTCCAGGCGCGCCAGCACGCGCAGATCGGGCGTGTACCGCGGGCTGTTCACCTGCGTCGCTTCGTCCGAACGCAGCGCCAGCAGCGCGTTCACCGCCGCCCGCACCTGCGTCGTCAATTCCTGCTGCCCCGCCAGGTCCCCCGACGCGGACGCCCGCGCCGCGAACGCCACCGCCGCGTAGATCGCCGCCCCGCCGATCAGCAGCACGCCCGCGAACAGCAGGTACCGCGGCCGGTTGTGCCGGGCGGCCGCCGACGCCGCGTCGGCCAGCGCCAGCTTGGCGTCGTCGCTCACCACCACGGTGCCGGGGTTGATCGATGTCACGGCGAACCCCCCGCCGGCTTTGCCGGCGCCGGGACCGATGGCCCGGTCGCGCCGGGGCCTGATCCGGGGGTCTTGGCCGGCTCCACTCCATCGGCCGGAGTCGGAGCCGGAGTCGGAGCCGGATTGGGAGCCGGTGCCGGAGCGCCTCCCGCCGTTCGCGAGGGTGATGGGTCCACCCACTGGCCGCGCAGTCCGAACGTGCGCTCGGTCGGCGTGGTGCTGTTCTGGCCCGTCCAGGAAATGCGGGGTCCGACCGCGGGCTGGTTCCGCAACTCCGTCAGCAGACGCGGCCCGACTTCCGCGTCAGGAACGACGAACGAACCCAGCCCGCTGCCGGTGGTCGAAATCGTCAGGCTCTTGAGCACCAGCGCCTGCCCGGGCGCCGGCTGATTGGCCGGCGGTACGCCCGGCGCCGGACTGGAAGTCGGTTCGGGCATCGAGGCCTGCACGGCTGCCAGCGCCCGCATCACGCGACCGAACTCCGCCAGCACCGGCCGCTCCGGCGTGATCTTCTCGGCGAACTGCTCCAGCCGCGTCTTCTCCGCCATCAACCGGCGAACCGGGTCCGGGTCGTCCGCCGCGACGCGGACCATGTCCTTCACCGTATCCAGCAGCGAGGCACGCTCCGCGCGGGTCAGGTCGATCTGCTCGCGGATCGCCGCGGCCGACCGGTCCATCCGGTACCCGAGCGCCGCCACGCCCACAGCGCCCGCCGCCAGGGTTGCCGCTGCCCAGCGGTAGTAGGTCCTGCTCGCCCGGCCCGGGCGCTGGCTCAGTTCCAGCAACGTCGTCCGGGGATCCAGCACGGGCAGGCCCCGGGCATCGCTGGTCGGCAGGGCCCCGTGGTCGCGCACGTCCTCCAGCAGCCGCAGCAGCACCGAGCCGACCGGGTCCTCATCCACGGCGGCCTGCACCGTGGCGCCCGACCAGCCGGCCCCCAGCGCGTGGCCGACGGCCGCGATGCCCGGCACCTGAGGCAGGTCTTCCCCCAACCCGCCGACGGTGATGCTCGAAGGGCCGGCGCACGCCAGGCTCGACGGCGCTTCGCCCAACTGGGCGCTCCACGCCAGCCACTCGGTGATCAGGCGACCGATCTCGTGACGCGATACCTCCAGCACCGCCACTTCCGCCGGAGCTTCCCCTTCGCGACGACCATCGGCCGCGGCTTCGGGCACGCCGACGCTGCGACGCAGGCGCATCGATCCCGCGCACAGCAGGGCCCCGGCACGGGACCACGTCCACACCAGCCGTCCGGAAGGCTCGATCAGCACCGTCGCCGCCACCGGCTCGTTCACCGCCACCTCGCCGGCCAGAGCGCTCGCCCGCTCCGGCGCCAGGGCTCCGGCCATCGCGTGCCACAGACCCACCACCCGCGCCGGAGCCCGTCCCAGTGCATCGAGTTCGTCCAGCAGCACCCGCACGCACAGGTCGGGCGTTGCCACCACCGCCAGCCGCAGCCGCTTGGCCTCGGCCAGCGCCGTTCCCGCTGCCGTCAGACCCTGCGCTGACGTGTCCACGCCCAGGTCCGCCTCACGAAGCCACGGCAGCGGCGGCGTGCCCGTCTCGTCCGCCCCGCCGGCCTGGGCCGCACGTACCGCGGCGGCCACCACCGTCTCTTCGCCGGTCGGAGATGTGACCCAGCCGCAGTGCGCCCCGTCCGGGTCCAGGCAGAGCACCAGGTCGCCCCTGCTCCCCCCGGCGGTCGATTCCTCCGCGATCCATCGGGCCGCGGCCGCCACCGAGTCCTTGAGATTCGCGGCGGCGCGCTCGCCGAGCGGGGCGGTCCAGGTCTTCTCGGTCCTGCCGACGAACATCCGCAGGCGCACGAGCGCCACACCGGAAGCGGCGCGTTCAACAAAGCAAACCGCTGTGCTCACGCCGACTCCTTGGCTGTGTGCGTCACGGTTGGTCCCTGGTGGTGTCGTTCGCCGCCGGGTTCTGCGGTCCGCCGCCCATCACACCGGCCGGGGTCTTGGGGTTTGGCGGCGGCGGGGGCGCCCCGGCGCCGGGCTTGGTCGCCGGCGGCTGGGCCGGAGCCTTGGTCGCCGGACCCGGCTGGGCCTTGGGGTCGGGCTGTTTGCCGCGGCGGGTCGCCTCGAGGTTGCGCTGGATCGCCGCGTCGCGCACGCGCATCGCCTCTTCCTGCCGCTGCTGCTCCTCCTTGGCCCGGATGGCCTCGCGGGCCTTGATCTCCTCATCCTCGCTGAGCGGCACTTCCTTGCCGTCGACCATCTTCGCGTGCGGGATGCCCTGCTCGCTCTTGGGATCGCCCTGCTTCCCCCGGCCGCCGCTGTCGGGCCTGCCGGTCACGACCTGCAGCGTGGGCGTCACCTTGGGCGCCAGGGGCACCTCGCGCTCCTTCTCGCCCTCGCGCACGAGCAGGTACTCGGGCGTGATCGACACGAGGGTCGTCCCGCCGTCGATCGTTTCGTTCTCGGCCACGAGTTTCTGCCGGTCGCCCACCACGACGATCGCCCTTCGATAGGCGGCGTTGGTGATCGAGCCGATGTACCGCCAGGCGGGTGGGGCGGGCGGGGGGGCGGCGGCCTCGGGGCCGGCCTCGGGCCCCTTCTCGCCGCCGGCCACGGCCGCGGGCTCGACCTTCGGCGCCGGCGGGGCCACCCGCGTCAGCGCCGACGAAAGCTCGGCGATCTCGGGAACGGGGTCCACAGGTCGCTGCCGCGCGGGGGGCCGACCAGCCACGTCAGGGCTCCCGGTCGACTCCCGGGCCGCACCGCTGACCGGCAGCATCGCCAGCGCCCCCGCCGCGACCGTCAGTACGGCGGCGGCGACCTGCACCCGGCGGGTCGAACGCTTGGCGGCGATGGCGTGCATGAGACATCTCCGTGTGACCGACCCGTTACGTTAGCGGCGCTGCGCCCCGGGTGCATCGGCCGGTTCGCTGTCCGAGGTCGAAAGCGGGCCCCACGACAGGAACGTCCATCCCCCCGCCCCGCCGAAGCCCGTCCTGAGCGACCCCACCGCCAGGCCGCCCTGGCGATCCACCACCGCGCCCGAGGCCGACCGGACCGTCACCACCACCATCCAGAACCCCGGGTCGATCGTGCAGCACATCTTCAACACCGTCCGGTCGTCGTCGTTCATGCCCGCGGCGCTCAGCAGCTCCGCCATGTCCGCCTCCGTCAGCCGCATGATCTGCCGCTTGGTCACCACCGCCTCCGCGAACGCCGCGGCCCGGCACTTCGGGTCGATCGCCAGCGCCAGCGCCTGGAGCACCTGCGGCGGCGCCGAGTGCAGGCTCACCCGCGACGGTCCCCGCGTGCGCACCGTTCCGGCGTGGCTTTCTCCCCAGGTCTCCAGGATGTCCGCCGCGATGTCCATGTACGAAAGGTCCGACCCCGGGGCCGAACGCAGCACCGAGCCCTGCGCGTCCTCCAGGCGGATCTCCAGCCGCTCGCCGCGCTTGGTCAGCAGGTCGAAGCCGATGATCGTGTCGTTGCTCAGCGGTTCGTTGTTGGGCCGCTTGAAGATCATCAGCCAGAACTCCACCATCTCCTTCATCCCCGCCTGCAGATGGTGCGTCTGGTACTGCTGCTCCATGCGCTTGGCCGCAAGCCGCCCGTAGCTCTGGTTCTCCAGAAGCAGCGTCACCGCGATCCCCGCCAGCAGCCCCAGCAGCGCCACCAGCGGCAGCGCAAATCCCCGTTCCCGTGCTGGACGTTCGGCCGGTCGCATCAGTTCAGGTTCGGTTTCCGCGGCGGCGCCGTCCGCATGCCGCGCTCGTACTCGTCCAGCTGCCGCAGGTACACCTCACGGGCCGCCCGTTCGCCCGCAAGCCCGTACTGGCCGCCGGTGTTCCAGATTCCGTCCACGTTCCCGCCGCCGCGTTCCGAAGGCTTGTCCGTTCCGCGGTCCGTTTCGGGCTTGGGCGCGCGGCCGCCCGCCCCGCCCGACCCGCTCGGATTGCTGGTGCGGGGCGGGCGATTGCTCGGGCCGACGGCGCGCTCGGCCGCGGCCGCCGACGCCAGCACCACGCCGGGCTCGCCCGCCGTGGACCACATCAGTTCGAACATCCACCTGGCCTGCCGCCCGTCGGCCATCTCCACGTCCAGTTCGGCGTAGGCCGGCAGGTTCGAATACTCGCTGATCGTCAGCGAGGTCTTGGCATCCAGCCGGCCACCCTCGCCCGACACCAGGAACCGCCACTGGGCCTTGGAAATCCCGGAGGCGACCTTCACCTCGGCGCGAACCGCGCCCGGCCGATCGGCCGTGTCCCCCGTCTGATAGCTCACCCAATACGCCGCGAACGAGTCGCGCTCGGGCTCGGGGCGGAACTCCAGCGCGCCGCGAACGGCGCCGTAGGCGTTGGAGGCGGCGGACGCCAGCGAGAAGATCGGGGGCTCGGCGACGACCACCTCCAGCCGCTGCAGGCCGGTGGCGCCGTCGGGCTCGAGGATGATCCTCGGGCGACGGTCGGGCGTGTTCTCGTCCGGGGCCGCACCGGGGCGCGCGGCCATGCCCGGCACAGCCGCCCCCGGGGTGGCGCCGGGGGCGCCCGGCCCTCGGGCGTTGAGCACCAGCGTCCGCATGGCGCGCGAGCAGGTCCCGTGCAGCAGCGTCAGGTCGCCGGTCGTCACGGCGCGGCGCAGCGCGTTGCGGTCGGCCCGCTGCATCGCGGTGAACAGCCCCATCGTCGCGAAGATCACCACGCTGCCCAGCAACGCCGCGAGCATCGTCACGACGAGCGTGACCCCGCGCGCCGGGGCGCGCCGTGCGGATGGTCGGGTCATGGCCTGGTGCCTCCGGTCGTGGGGGGCGGCGTCCCCGGCGGGGGCGAGGCGCCGGGCGCCGGTGCGCCGGGCCCGGGCTGTCCGCCGGGGTTGTTCATCATCAGTCGGAACATCTCGATGCCCGCCGGATCCCGGATGAGCCGGTTCCGGGCGTCGGGGTTGCGCTGCAGCAGCATGAGCGGGTTGTGCGGGCGCGCCAACTCGGCCAGCAATTCACCCCGCGACGCGCCCCCGATGCCGTCGGGCACGCCCATGTAGACCCGCACCCGCACCAGCTTCGTCTCGCGGATCGCCGACAGGCCCGGGGCCCAGTTCGCCGGCGCCTGAAGCATGCTGCCCTCCGGCAGCTCGTACTCCAGCGGCTCCTCGATCAGCTCCCAGCGGTACAGGAACCTGCCGTCGTCGTAGGGCACGGCGGCGCTCGGCATGAGCTTCTTCTCGTCCAGGTACTGCAGGATCAGCCGGTTGGCCACCTCGTAGCCGCCCAGCCGCCGCTGGTTCCAGAGGTCCGCCCGCGTGATGAACGCGATCGCGCTGGTCACCGACACCGCCACCAGCCCCAGGATGACCGACGCCAGCACCACTTCGAGCAGCGTGGCTCCCCGGCGGGCGGCGGACTGTGGCGCAAAGCGGCGCATGAACTCACGGCTGGCGGTCGATGGTCCAGATGTCCAGGTCGTCGGCGGTGTTCGGCAGCCCGTCCTTGCCGTTGCTCCGCAGGTCGTACGGCTTCTCGGGGTCCTGGTTCGCCGACGGGAACACGTAGACGAAGTCCTTGTTCCACCCGTCCTTGGGGATCTTGTCCAGGAACTTCGCCGCCCCCACCGTCAACGCGTCCAGCGTCGCCGGCAGCGTCGAGTACTGCGCCTCGTATTGCGAGAGCGCGGCCTTGATCTGCGTCATCTTGCTCTTGGTCGCCCCGATCTTCGCGGCTTCGGTGCGCCCGCCAAAGGACACCACCACCACCGTCGCCAGGATGCCCATGATCACCACCACGAGCATCATCTCCAAGAGCGTGAAGCCACGGGCCCGATTCGTGCGTCGCTTCTGCATGATCACCTCGATGCCCCCACCGGCCGGGCCGACCCGGGCGACCGCCCGGGCGCCGCGCCGGCGCCCGGTTGTAGCCGCGGCGCCGGGTACGGTTGCCCGCATTCACTCTACTTTACGCCCTGCGTTCCGCCCACGATCGCGGGAGTTCGGCCCGAATCGGGCGTGAACCCCGACGCTACCGCCCGACCTGCCCTCCCAGGGTCAGCAGCGGGATCAGGATCGCCAGCAGCAGCGACCCGATAATCACGAACATCAGCACGATCAGGGCCGGCTGGAGCACCGCCAGGAGCCGGCTCGACCGCTTCTCCACTTCGTCGGTCATGTCCGATGCCAGGCTGTTGAACGCGGATTCCAGGTCGCCCGCCCGCTCAGCGGCGACCAGCAGCTTGCGCGTGGCCAGCGGCAGGGCTTCGACCTGCTCGATCAGCGTGCGCAGCAGCCCGCCCTCGACCAGCCTCGTCCGCAGCCGGTCCATCTGGGACCGCAGCACGGGGTGGTTGATCGCCTGGTTGGCCGTCCCCAGCGCGTCGGCCAGCGGCACGCCGGACCGGGTCATCGCCGCCATGACGCTGAAGAACCGCGCCGACTCCTGCGCCAGCAGCACGTCGCTGAGCATCGGCAGCCGGCGCATCAGCGCCGCCCACGCCGAGCCCACCGCCCGCCGGAACACGATCAGCGCCACCACCGCCGCCAGGATCGCCAGCAGCAGCAGCACCAGGTACTCGCTCATCCACGCCCCCAGCCCCATCACCATGCGGCTGTAGAACGGCAGCGGCACATCGGCGTCCTTCAGCTGCTCGCCCAGGCGCGGCACGATCGCCGCCATCATCACGAACGCCACCACCAGCGAAATCGACAGCACCACCGCCGGGTAGATCATCAGCGTCGTCGCCCGACCGGCCACCTGCAGCGTCCGGCGGGCGTTGATCGCCAGCTGGCGCGTCGAGCCGGCCAGGTCGCCGGTCTTCTCCGCCGCCCGGTACACCGCCACTGTCACATCGTCAAAGGCGCCCGTCGCCCGGCACGCCTCGCTGAACGAAGCGCCCGACGCCACCGACTCGCGCATGCGCTCCACGACCGGGCGGGCCGGCGGGGTCACCGTCTGCCCGGCCACCTCCAGCGCCTCGACCAGCGGCACGCCACGGGCCAGCAACTGCCCCAGTTGCTCGTTGAGCACCGCGTGGTCCTTCAGCCGCAGCGCCCGCTGCGGCGCCGCGACCCCGGGGACCCGGTAGCTCCTGAGCAGCAGCTTGCGCTCTCGACGCAACTGCTCCGCCAGGGCCGGCCGACTGCGGGCCGTACGCAACCCGTACGATCGACCGCCGCCCGACTTGGTGGCGATGAAGAAGTACGTGGAGGCGGATCCGGCCGCGGGCATGTCCCATAGTACGACCAGCCAGCCCTACCGCTTCACCCGCGTTACAAGCACGCCCGAGATCCACCGGAGTTCCCCCGGTTTTTGCTGCTCCCAGATCAATTCCCGGGTGGTTTCGGTTGACTTTGGGATTCCATACGTCAAACTCATTGCGGAGCCTTTGGTTCCGGGCGAGGAGTTGAGAGATCTCCGCCCCACAACCGTTCCGTCAGCAGCAGCAAGGCCGTGTCGGCGTGGCGCGCTGTAACGGATAGGGCTTCGCGGTTCTCCGGCGCAAAGCCTGCGTCGGGCCAGGAACCGTGGCGTGCACGAGGCACGGCCGCTTTGGCCTGCGCACGCACAGGTAACAGAGGAGAGACGAGGAAAAAGCCCATGACCACGAAGATCAGAAACGCGGTGCTCGCGACCGCCGGCGCGCTGCTCAGCGCTGCCGGGGCGCACGCCACCACCATCAACTCGTTCAACACGGTGACGGGCGTGACCGGCATCATCGTCACGCCTTCCATCGGCAGCCCGAACCTGACGTTCAACGTGTCGCTGAGCCCGGGTGCAACGGTCACGTACCTGAGCAACACCTACACGATCACCGACATCATCGGGTTCTACATGCTGGCCCCGGGTTTCAACGACACCGGCCGCCCCGCGCTGTCCAACTTCGCCGGGTTCTCCGATGATTCGGACAACCGCGCCGCCGGCAGCATCTTCGGCTGGCTCTCGAATCCCAACCAGGGCATCACCCAGGGCAACTCGCAGACCTTCACGTACCCCTCCGTCGCCTACCCCAACTACACCGAGTTCGGCTTCCACATCCGCGTGAACGGCACGCTCCCGACCGGCGGCAACACGTTCAATATCCGCGGCGGCTTCGTGCCCACCCCCGGCGCGGGCGCCTTGCTGGGCTTGGGCGGCCTCATCGCCATGCGCCGCCGGCGCTAAGCCCCTCGGTCCGACAGTCCATGTCCCAAACAACGGCCGGTCCGGCACGCCCGGGCCGGCCGTTTCGCGTGCCCGCGGGTCACTAGCATTGACCATGACCGTGCGAACTCCCTCGCGTCCCGTCAGCGTGAGCCCCGCCGTGAGCCAGACCGCCGTTCCTCCAAGCCGCGGCACCATGCGTGCCCTCTTCAAGCACCACGCCGGGCCGGAATTGAAGCTGGACTCGGCCCGGCCGATCCCGGCGATCGGTCCGCGCGACGTGCTGATCCGCGTGCGCAAGGCGGGCATCTGCGGCACCGACCGGCACATCTGGGAATGGGACGATTGGGCGGCCGGCCGCATCCCCGTGGGCATCGTCACCGGGCACGAGTTCGTCGGCACCATCGAAGCGGTCGGCGGCGCCGTCACGCGATTCGCCCCAGGGCTGCGCGTCAGCGCCGAGGGACACATCTCCCCCGGCACCGGCTACAACGCCCGCACCGGCAACGCCCACATCGCCGAGGGCATGAAGATCCTCGGCGTCGACCGCGACGGCTGCTTCGCCGAGTTCGTCAGCATCCCCGAGGACAACGTCTGGCCCGTCCACGAGTCGATCGGCGACACCATCGCCGCCGTGCTCGACCCGCTGGGCAACGCCGTGCACACCGTCATGTCCGCCAACGTCAGCGCCAAGACGGTGCTGGTCACCGGCGTCGGCATCATCGGCCTCATGTCGGTGACCGTCGCCAGGGCCGCGGGCGCCAGCCGCATCTTCGTCACCGATACCGACCCGCGCCGCCTGGCCCTGGCGCGCCGGCTCGGCGCCGTCGAGGCCTACCCGGCACAGGACCGCTCGTGGATCGACGACATCCGCCGCCGGACGCGCGGCGACGGGCCCGACGTGCTCATCGAGATGTCCGGCCACCCCGGGGCCATCGCCGACGGCTTCACCGCTCTGCGCATGGGCGGCACGGCGGCGCTGCTGGGCATCCCGTCGCGCCCCATCACGTTCGACCTGACCAACCACGTGGTGTTCAAGGCCGCGACCGTGCTGGGCATCAACGGCCGGCGGATGTTCGAGACCTGGTACCAGATGGAGGCGCTGCTGCTGTCCGGCCGCCTGCAGCTCGACGAGATCATCACGCACGAGATCCCGCTGGCGGACTTCGCCCGCGGCTTCGCGCTCATGCAGAGCGGCGAGGGCATCAAGATCGTCATGAACGTGTCGTGAGGCGGCGGCTCAGCCGTTGCGGCCCAGGGCCATCTTCCGCAGGTACGCCTGCATCCGCAGGTAGTCGCGCCCCGG